>CAZXTK010000009.1:0-27666 GCA_964643665.1 uncultured Campylobacterales bacterium | reverse complement strand
TTTTGTGATGGTTTAATTTAATTCAAAATCTTCTATTTTGCGTGTGTCTATATTGTATAACATTTTAACAATTGTTTTTTTGCCACCTATATCTAACTCATAAGTAATTTTATAAATAGCCATATCGGTTTTGTCTATCTTTGTTTCAAAAAAAGTAAATGAATCTTTTATAGACTTTATATTTTCATCTCCTGCTTTTTTGGCATATTCATCTATAAAGGCATCTAATTGTTTTTTGGACTTTATATCTGGGTGAGACTTTAAAATGCTTAAAAAGTCATATTCATTGCTAATTTGCTCTTCTAAATCTTTGTAATAGAGTGTTTTTGCATTTTTTATCAATATCAAATCATACATACCTTGATAATTTTGTATATTTATCTTTACTTTTACATTGCCGTATTTTAACTGGCTAATACCAAAAAAACTTTGTATATCTTCTATGCTCTCTTTGTTATCAGATAAAAATGGCAATAGTTCTTTGTTTAAATTCTCAATACTAAGAGCAGTTTGTGGCAGAGCTTGGCTATTGGATATTTCTTTTATAAAACGATTTGAATCATCTAAATTTTTAATTATAAGAGCAGATATCAAAGCTATAAACATTATGCTTATAAGTAAAACTACACTTTGTTTGTTAGATGATTTATTTGCCATATTTTTAACTAATGCTCATAGAAAAAATTGGCAAAAGCATCGCCACAACAATAAAACCTATCATTCCACCAACTATAAGCATAAACATAGGTTCAAGCAATGTTAAAAAAGCATCCATTTTGTCTTTGTTTGATTCTGTATAAAGCTGAGCAAGAGATTGCAAAATAGAGCTTAGCTCACTTGTTTCTTCGCCAATAGCTACTGCTTGAATAAATGCAATATCTACTTTGTATATTTTGCTTTTGGCTAATATGTTTGAGAGTTTTTCGCCCTCTACGATACGATTTGAGGCATCTTCAAATAGGGTTTTTATAACTAAATTATTTAGTATATTTGCACCTAATTTAAAGCTCTGCACAATGGGAACTCCACTTTTTATTAGTATGCTATTCATATAAGCAAAACGAGACAACTCTCCTAATTCTATTAAAGCTCCTATAAAAGGAAGCCTTAACATAAATGTATCTACTTTGTATTTGAAAGCATTATTTGTTTTCATTGCATAAACAAAAGCAAAATAAGCACATAATGCACTCAAAAAACCAATTTGCCAATAATCATTTACAAAATCACCAAGAGATATTACAAATTCGGTAATAGCTGGCAATTCTTGTTTGTTTTGATCAAAAATATCTGTAATTTTTGGAACTATAAAACTAAGCATAAAACCAACCATTGCAATAGAGACTAATATTATAAATATAGGATAAGCCATAGCTCCACTTATTTGTTTTTGTAATCTATGTTGTTTTTTTAGATAATCGCTAAGCTCTAATAAAATCTGAACAAGTGTTCCTCCGTTTTCGCTAATTCTTATGCTTTGTAAATAAAATTCTGGAAGCTCAATACTCTCTTGTTCGTTTAATGCGGAATAAAAGTTTTTTCCTTCATTTAAAAGAGAGCTTATTGATTCAAAAAAAGGGGCTAACTTTTTATCATTTTTAAATCTCTCGCTTATTAGCCTTATGGCATTGACCAAAGATATACTAGATTCTAAATATATACTTAAATCTCTTGAAAATGTAGATAATGTGAGTGGGTCTATTTTTGTTTTGTGGTTTCCTCTTAATAATTTGCCAATATCTGCAAATTTGTCTTCTTTTAGGCTTGTTACTATAAGCCCTTTGGCTTTTAGCTTGGCTTTTGCAGTTTGCATATCTTTTGCTTCTATGGTGCCGTTTTCTTTTTTTCCTGATGAATTATAGCTACTGTATTTCCACAACATATGCCTTGCTCCTTGCTAAAATAATAAAAGCACAATTAAAATGCTTCTTTTACTTCATTTATTATATTAGTAAAATGTTCATCAACACTTGAAATATCTTCTACAATAATAGGAATTTCATATAAACTATTAAAAATATAAACTTTTTGATCATATTCTACAATCATTTCTTGTTTTAGCCCCGATTTAGTGAGTGTTAAATCAAAAATTACAGGTTTTGAGTCAAATTCATCTATTTGATAATCATCAAAGGTAATATCCTCATAGTCATTAGAATAGCCATAAGCACGAGGTGGCTCATCTATGTCAAATAAAGTTGGTATTTTTTTTATCACTTTATTATCTACTATAAGCAAACATTTATCTGAGTCTTCTAAGCATTTTAAAGATGTTTCATTACTAAATGTTTGCGACAAAAGCAAACTTCTTGCATTTAACAGACTTATTTTTGCTTTTGGAGTTATTGAAAAATTAAAAGAAGAAAGGCTAAAGCCATAAACAAGAGCTATAATAATAACTACTATCATCAACTCTATTAAAGAAAATGACTTACTTGTTGTAACCTCTTTGGGTATGGTGCTATGTATTTTCATTTTTTATAGCTAAATAAAAAGCATTTAGCATTATTTAGCATTATATTTATTAGAGGGTTATTTATTGCATTTTGAATAATAAATATCGTCATCTCCACCTTCTGAACCGTCTGCACCTAATGATACAATATCAAATTCATCTCCGCTATTGGTGTAAACAAAAGGCTGTTTCCATGGGTCAGTTGGCACTTCTTTGCTTTCAAAATATCCCTTAGAGGCTAACTCGTCTAATCCTGCATTTGGATAGGTAGAGTGATCAATTTTATACATTTTCAAAGCCTGTCCTATGCTTTTCATTTGAATACAAGCTATCTTTTGTTTTGCTTGCTCGCTCTTGCCGGTTAAACTTGGCAACACAAAAGATGCTAAAAGACCCAAGATAATAATAACAACCATAAGCTCCATAAGAGAAAATGCTTGGCTTTTGCCTTGGTTTTTGTTTATTGTAATTTGTTTTTTGTTTTTCATTTTATTCCTTTTTTATTGTATTGTAATTAAAGCATAATTTAAACAAAATTAGGTTTAAACTAACGCATTTTATGTTTATTTGTAATATTTTACTAAAATTAAGCAAAATATTTACCATCAAAAGAAACCAAAGAGCAATTTATATTTTTATCAATACACTCACATAAATCATCAATACTTAAAAAATTAAGACTATTAGAGCCTATGTAGTCGTTTATCTCATCAATATTTTTGTTTGAGCCAATTAGCTCTTGCTTGGTTGGTGTATTTATTCCATAAATATCTGGATACTTAATTATTGGCGAAGAGACTCTAAAATGTATTTTTGCCACTCCTGCGTTTTTTAGCATTGATACAATTTGTTTTGAAGTAGTTCCCCTAACAATGGAGTCATCAACTACCACTATGTTCTTGCCTTGTAATAAATATTTCAGTGGAGAGAGTTTCATTTTTACTTTTAAATCTCTAATATCTTGTGTTGGCTCAATAAAGGTTCTGCCTACATAATGGTTTCTTATAATAGCTGCTTCATATGCTAAATTGCTCTCTTTTGCATACCCAAGAGCTGATGGTATTCCACTATCTGGCACTGCAATAACCATATCTATTTTGTTATTTTTCAAAAACTCTTCATCGCTTTTAGCAAGTGCTTTTCCGAGCTTAATGCGTGTTTCATATACATTTTTGCCATCAATATTGCTATCTGGTCGTGCAAAATAAATATACTCAAAAGCACAAGGTCTTGGCTCTGGCTTAAAAAGTTGCAATGAGGCAAACTCATTGTCTGGTTTTTGTTTATCAAAAATTAACATCTCACCTGCATTTACATCTCGCACAAACGAAGCATTTATTAAATCAAAACAGCAAGTCTCGCTAGCTATTACATAGCCACCGCCTTTTAATTTGCCGATAGATAATGGTCTAATTGCATGCTTATCTCTTATGACAAACATTTTATCTTTTGATTGTATCAAAAAATTATATGCACCTTTTATTTCATCTAATGCATCTATTATTCTGTCTTTTAAATTATCTTTTGTAGATTTTGCTATTAGATGGATAAGATTTTCGCTATCCATATCACTTGCAAAAATAGCACCATCTTCTATAAGCTTTTCTCTTACCTCATCTTTGTTAGTGAGATTGCCATTATGGGCAATAGAAATATCGCCCAATTTAGAGCTTGCACTTATTGGTTGTATGTTTTTAGAATTTGCACCGCTAACCGTTGCATATCTGTTGTGCCCTATTGCAATATCGCCTTTTAGGGTTTTTATATTCTCATCATTAAAAACATCTCTAACAAAACCTGTGCCTTTGATTGTTTTAATCTCTTGTATTTGCCCATCAAACATTCCGCTTGAACTTATTCCACTACTCTCATGCCCTCTGTGTTGCATCGCAAAAAGCGACATACATACAATAGAGCTTGCATTCTCATTGCCAAAAACACCAACAATAGCACACATTATATATTTACCTTCACAACATCATCTATGCTATATAGTCCGTTTTTTTTGTCGCTCAAAAATTTAGCACATTTAATTGCACCATTTACAAAAGTCTGCTTAGAGCTTGCATTGTGAGTTAGCTCAACATACTCACCATCTCCATAAAACCCAACAATATGCTTACCAGCTATATCGCCACCCCTTATAGCCATAACGCCTATTTCATCTTTGCTTCTTGCGCCTATTACGCCATCACGACTTGAGACTCTAACTTTATCTAACCCTAAACCTCTTGATTTTGCACAAGTATTTGCAAGGCTCAATGCTGTACCACTTGGAGCATCTATTTTTTTGTTATGGTGATACTCTACTATCTCACAATCATAATCGCTCAAAATCTTACTAGCTTGTTTTATGAGAGCATTTAACACGCTAACACCAAGGCTAGTGTTGCTAGCTTGCAATATGGCTGTTTTTTTTGAGTTTTTCTCTATTAGCTCAAAATGCTCATTAGTTAATGCTGTGGTGCAAATAACCAATGCCGGAATATTTGTATCTTTTGTATCAATAGCTTGTAATAAATTAAGAGTTGCTTCTTTGGTGCTAAAATCAATAACAACATCACAATTATTTATAAGCTCGCCTATATCATTAGTTACGATTGTCGTTGTGTGTGGGTTGTTTTTTAATATATTTGATAATTCTAAATTTAGCTCGCCTCGTATATGAATCACACTAAGAGTATTTTGTATGTTATCTTTGGAGCATAGAGTTTTTGCCAAAAGCTTACCTATCGCTCCACTTGCCCCCAAAAGCCCTATTTTGCTCATTGTCTTCCCTTAAATATTCTTTTTGAATACTGCGAAATTATACTATTTTTTATATAAGAACACTGCAAAAGAAATAAAAATAAAAGATATAGTATAATCATATATGCATATAATCACAATAGCACTAACAGCACTAATGCTAATATCTTGCGCTAAAAACCAGCCAATAAAAACATATTCAAAAAAAATAATACTCAAAACCAAAAAGCTAAAATTTTACGATTCTTCTTTTGTTAGTGTTTATGATGATTATATACACTTAGAAGTATTTAACTCTGCAAATATTGTTTTATCTTTAAAAGTTTATAAAGATAAAATTTGTAAAAGCGCCTTTAAATGTGTTAGTTCAAAAAAGTTTAATGAAGAATATTTAGCAGATGGTTTAAGAGATGATTTTTTATATAATTTATTATCAAAAGATAAAGTAAGTTTTGAGGATAAAAAAAGAAATATTTTAATAAAGATATTTTAATACAAGGCAATAAATGAGAGTAGATTTACATAATCATACGATATTGTGCAACCACGCAACTGGAACAATGGAAGAATATGTAAAAAAAGCAATCACATTGCAAATAAATGATTTTGGGTTTTCTTGTCATGCTCCTATGAATTTTGATGAAAAATACAGAATGAAAGCAAATGAAATAAATTTATATGAAAATAATATATTAAAGCTAAAAGAAAAATACAAAGATAAAATAAATATATTATTAGCTTATGAGGTGGATTATATTGATGGTATGGATAATATGGGTATAGAATTTAATAAAGATGTGTTAGAGTCTAAAAGTGACTATCTAATAGGCTCTGTGCATTTTTTAGGAAAATGGGGGTTTGATAATCCTGAATATTTGGGCGAGTATAAAAAAAGAAATATGAACGATGTAGTGTTGGAGTATTATAAATCTATACAAAATATGGCAGAGAATAAACTTTTTGATATTGTGGGGCATATTGATTTGATAAAAGTCTTTGGTTACACAATAGATAAAAACAATAAAAATATAAAAAATGCTATTTTAAATACCCTAAAAGCTATAAAACAATCAAATATGAGCATAGAAATAAACACAGCAGGGCTAAAAAAACAATGCAATGAAATATATCCAAGTAGCGATATTCTACGCATTGCTTATGAAATGGGAATTGATATAACTTTTAGCTCTGATGCACATAAGGTTGAGCATATTGGGTATGGCTACAAAGAAGCTGTAAAATTAGCAAAAAACATTGGCTACAAACATTGTGTAACTTACAAGCAAAAGCAAAAAAAACAAATTGAGTTTTAGTTTGTTTGACATCCAAAATAATTTTGTGTAACATTTTACTTTGCAATACAAAGTAAAAACAAAATAAAGGATAACAAAAATGAAAACAAACAATAACTTAGTGGTGATAAAACAAATCATAAAAATAGCAAGCATACTATGCTTTATGAGCTTATTTATGTATGCTTATGCACAAGATAGCAAACTATTGCAAGTAAGAGAACAAGTTGTAAATGCATTGCAAAATGAAGATGAAGAGGAAATAAAACAATCTATAAAAATAATGCAAGATTTGGTAGATAAAAAATACACCCCACAAAGAGCATCTTATCTTGGCGCACTAACAGCAAAAATGGCTACTTTTAGCTTTTTTCCTTGGAGTAAGATCTCTTATGCGGATGATGGGAGCGAGCTTTTAGATAAAGCCATTAAAAAAGCTCCAAATGATGTGGAAGTTAGGCTAAATAGAGCTTCTACTTATGTTAATTTCCCTGCAATGCTAAAAAAAGATGTTATTTTGCAAAATGATATAAGATGGATATTAAAAACACTAAAAGAAAACAAAATACCAAAAAGCGCAAAAGATAGCACATATAAAGTTTTGGCTATGTTTTTTGCAAAAATAAAAGATAATGCAAAATACAATAAATATTTAAATAAAATCAAAAATAACAAATACAAAGAAGCGGTTTTGAAATTTGCCAAAAAACAATAATATGCTAAAAGTAAACAACATACACAAAAAATACTCTAATGAGGCTTATCCATTGCAAGGTGTTAGCTTAGAAGTAGAGCCTAAACAAACAGCTTTGATAATGGGCAGAAGCGGGAGTGGTAAAAGCACCTTAATAAACTGCATATGTGGCATAGAAAACAAAGATAGTGGCGAGGTGTATATAAACAACAATCTTGTTGATTATACGAATAATGATGCGTTAAATAAAATAAGAAAGCAAGATATAGGCATTGTGTTTCAGCAATATTATTTACTAAGCAAAACAACAGTATATAATCAAATAGCGCTAACTTGCGATGCTAATGAGAGAGATATTGATGAAATACTAAAAGAATTAAATATTTATGAGCTAAAACATAAATTAATAGATGAATGCTCAGGTGGGCAACAACAAAGAGTATGCATAGCAAGAGCACTATCAAAAAAGCCAAAACTTATATTGGCAGATGAGCCTACTGCTAATTTGGATTTTAATCTTGCAATAACTTCTATTGAGCTTATGCAAAAAATAGCAAAGAATATGGGTAGTGGCGTTTTAATTATCACACATGATGACAGAATTGTGCCACTTAGCGATAAGGTGTATCACTTAGAAGATGGTAAATTGAACTTGCAAAAAATAAACAAAAAGAGTGCCTTATGAGCTTATTAAAATTTGCAATAATAAATTTAAAAAGAAATCAAAAAACAAGTATTACTATTGGGCTTTTAATGTTTCTTGGCATAAGCTCTTTGATGTTTGCTTATAGTTTTATTAAAATGAGTTTTTATGGGCTTGGTGAGCAGATGATTCATCAAAGCATAGGTCATTTTCAAATACAAGATGAGCGAGAGAAAAACCAAAAAAATGAATACCCATTAGAATTTGGAATAAGCAATAAAGATATAAATAAGATTAAACAAAAACTAAAAAAATACGATGATGATATTAGAGCTATTATGCCAAAGTTGGAGTTTTCTGGGATAATTTCTAGCGAGTATAAATCTGATATATTTTTGGCAAAAGGGATTGACCCGCAAAGCGAGAGCGTGTTCTCGTCTGTTTTTATACATATTTTAGAAGGCAAAAACATAGGGCTTGATTTTGATAACCCTAAAAAAGATGAAATAATAATAGGCTATAAATTAGCCAATATACTATCTTTAAAAGTTGGAGATATTGCCACCATAATGGTAAGCTCGTCAGATGGGGCATTAAATGCTATTGATTGTGTAGTAAGTGGGACATTTTCAACCGGTGTAGAAGATATGGACAAAAGGCTAATTATGCTGCCTATATTTTTGGCAAAGGAGCTTATGAAAACAGATAAAATAACCAAACTCTCAGTTGGACTATATGATACAAGCAAGGCAAAAGCCATAAGCGATGATATTAAAAAAGATCTTCAAGGCACAAATTATAATGTATATTTTTGGCAAAGTTTAGCACCTTTTTATAATAAGGTTGTAGATTTATATTTATCGTTTTTTTATTTTTTAGGTGGCATTATAGTATTTGTGGTTGCATCATCTGTGCTTGGAAGTGTTTCTAATATGGTCTCGCAAAAAACAAAAGAAATAGGAATGCTAAAAGCAAATGGTTTTAGCAACAAAGAAATTATTTATCTTGTGCTACTTGAAGTGCTAATACTTAGTGTTATAGCAAGCATATTGGCTTTTGTGCTATCGCATATTGGTTTTTTGATTATAAATAATTTGGGTATTTATATGCCACCACCACCAGGTAGCAATATGGGGTATCCTTTGGCTTTTATAAATATTTACAAAGAAGGCATAATTATATGTTTTGTAACTATAAATATATCTTTGCTCTCAGCTCTAAAGCCATCTTTGCAAGCAGGTAGATTAAAAATAGCAGACGCACTTAGAAGCTAAAAGGTGAAATAAAATGAAAATAATTTTAACAATAATTGCATTTTTTAATATATTAAGCGCTATAACTCTAAAACAATTAGATGCCCAAAGATTGCAGATAAATCAAGGCTCTATGCAAGTTAGCATAACCTCTACAAACAATCGTAACAAAACAACCACAAAACAATACAATGTTTTAAGAAAAGATGACAAAAACTCTTTGATTGTTTTTATGCATAAAAGCGAAAAAGGGAGCTTGATAATAAAAGAAAATAATAATTTGTTTATAAAAACTGGCAGGAGCAATAGAGCTGTTAGAATATCACCAATACAAAGGCTCGTTGGCGATGTATCTATTGGAGATATTTTAGAGATTAGGTTTGTTGGCAATTATGTTATACAAAAACAAGAAAAAAATATTGTTTATCTAAAAGCAATTAGTCCAAAACAAACTTATGCCAAAATAAAACTATATTTAACAAAGAACAATAAGCTACAAAAAGCAGAGCTTTTTTCTTATTCTGATAAAAAGCTAAAAACTTTGTTTTATGGTTTTGCAAATAATTCTAAGAAAATAAATCAATATAAGTTTAAATCAAGAAAGGGTATCTCTATTGCAATTATTTCTAACTACAAAGAAAAGAAACTACCAAATAGATTGTTTAAAAAAAGAAATATAGCCACCCTATATCAAAATAGTAAAAAATACTTCAAATAGGATATGCATGAAAAATAACTTAAATAAAACATTAAAGCTTGTAATATCCTTTGTTTTTGCTTTTGTAAGTGCAATATTAAATGCTCAAATGATAGATGAGGCTTATATGTTTGCTAAAATTAGCCACGATGATAAAAACAATAAAGAGCTACAAGGAAAAATATCTGTTAAAAAAACATTTGACATAGATGATGACTCTTTGATATTTTTAAATGCTATTGGGGATATAAGCTACAACTACGATACAAGCAAAACTCATATTGATGGGGATATTAGAGAGCTATATTATAATGCTTATTATCTAAAAGAGCTTTTTAATTTAAAAATTGGAAGAAGTATAAAAAAATTTGACTACACAAAAACTTATTCTATTGTGGATTTTTTTTCTAAAAGCAATTCAATAGATGACATAAATGATAAGGAATTAAAAACAAAACCAATGGATGGGGTTAGTTTTACTTTAAACGACATAACATTAGAAAATAGTGGCAAATCGCAATCTATAAGCTTTCATGCATATGTGCAAAATCTAAGCAAGGCGGGTATAAATAATCAAAAATTTGTTCTTGAAGCAACGCAATCGCAAGACAATCATTATCAAAGCATATTTTTATTTATCAACTACGCTAAAAATGGTGGCATAGCATTAGCAAGTTCTCGCAATATTGGTGATAGTTTTATTTTTAAATCCACAATCAAATACACACACACCAATAAAACAAAGTTCTTTGATAAAATAGACTCTGTTTTAGGTTTAGAATATAGCCCTACTTCGCAATTTTTGATGGGAGCAGAACATATTTATTTGGGTGGAAGAATACATAACACAAAAGATAGAGCCAAAATAAACAAAAATTTTAAAAGCAAAGATGAAGCAGTTAGGTTTTATAATGATTTAACATCTGATAATTATATCTCGCTTTATACAAACTATAAATTTAGAGATATAGATATTGATTTTGTTCTCTCGTGGCTAAAAAACCTTGGCGACTCTTCTGATAGATATAGTGTTAGTTTAGATTATAAAATCAATAGTTGGGAGCTATCTTTATATGGTAATGTTTTTGATGGCGATAAAAATAGCGAATTTGGGTACCTGCAAGATAATGCCTACTCTTATAAGACTTCGTTTTTAGTATCGTATTTATTTAATTAAAAAGTAACATATATTTAGCTAATATAGCAAAATGCAAACAACCAATGAGCTATTTAAAAACAAAAAACTAAAACTAAAATACCCTTGCAAATGGAAATATACTCTAATAAGCAAAGGTGAGCTAGCCATAAGTGAGCTTGATGAATTGGTGGTTAATATATTAAACAAAAAATATAAAATTATAAAAGTAAATGACAGCAAAAATAAAAAATTTATAAGCAATACAATTGAACTGATGGTAGATAACGATAAAGATAGAAAAATACTATGGGATAAATTAAAGCAATTGCCTAATATTGCTATGGTTTTATAGATTTTATTAGTTTAAGCCAAAACAAAAGAGAGATAATTAAATGATAAATTCCAAAATAATACAGCATATATTTGGCTCGGCCCTAATAGAGCGTTGGAATGATTTTCCAAGAGTTATACCTCTTGTAGAGTTAGATAAACAAGCTCATAAAATGATTATTGCTTATTTTTTAGCAAAGCAAGAGAAAAATATAAATATGAACACTTTAATTGATTTGCATATTTATGAGTTTTTTAGGCGAACAGTTATAACAGATATTAGACCCAATGTTTTAAAGGCCATTTTAAAAAGCAAAAGTGAAGCTATCAATAGCCACATTTTAAATGTGCTAAAAGATGATATAGGTGCTATTGATAATGGCAGTTTTTATACTGGGTTTGAGCATTATTTAACACATTCTAACGATAAACAATACAAAAAAGAAAAACATATACTAAAAGCATCTTCGTATTTGGCTACAAAATGGGAATTTGAGATGATTTATCAAAGCTCTAAGTTTTTAAAAGATATTGAAGATACTAAAATAAAATTAGATAGAGAACTGTATGAATTTTTAGACTTAAAATGCGTAAGAAAAATAATAAGTAATAAAAAAATTGCAAAAATAATAAACTACGCTGGGAGACTCAGGTTTCAGATAAGATGGGCGCAAACTCCAAGAACACCAAAAACAAGTGTTTTGGGGCATTCGTTGGTTGTTGCATTTTTAGCATATTTTTATTCTAAAAAAGCTAAATGTTGCGATGCCAGTAAAGAATACAACTTTTTTACAGCATTATTTCACGATTTACCAGAAGCTCTAACAAGAGATATTATATCTCCTGTAAAACATGGGATTAGTGGGTTAAATGATATAGTAAGCGATTTAGAAGTTAGTGAGCTAAAAAAACATATACTGCCAAATATACCAAAAAACTGCAAAGATGATTTTAGCTATATTTTAGGGCTAAGAGAGCAAAATGGCAAAATAATCAAAGATGAATTTGAAGATAGAATTTATTATGAAAATACAATATCTCCAATACAAAGTAAAGATTTAGAAAATACCTACAATCAAAATCAATACAAAGCCATATCAGGAAAAGCACTAAAACAATGCGACAAGCTATCTGCCTATATGGAAGCTGTTTTTTCTAAACATTTTGGAATTAGCTCACAAGATTTAGAAGATGGCACAAAAAACATTTATTGTGGATTAAATACAATAGGTGAAATCAATTTTAAAGAAATTGCTAAAAAGTTAGATTGTAGCCTAAAAATAAACTAACTCTTGATGTAGTCACCATATTGTATTGGGGCTATTTAATGCTATTTACTATACTCGTAGGATTTAAGAGTTTTTAATTTTTTTGGTGCTACATATTCAACCATAATATCCTTGCCCTTAAAATACACCTTATAGTTTTTGATTGGTTTTGTTACAAAAAGTGTTACTCTAAAAAACTGTTCAGCAGAATAAGATTTAAGAGAAATTGCCTTAAAATATTCATGATAAAGGTCTCTTTGCTTTGGTTTAAAATCTTTATCTAAATAAAAATCAAATAAAAATCTTTTTGCCTTTTTTGAAACATATGTTTTTTTAAACTCATATGGAGAGCTTAATTTAATCGCCTTAGAGGACAAAATTACTTGTGTAAAGGCTCTGTCTCTATATCCATAAGGTGTATCTTTTTGTTTTTGTTTTTTTAGGATTATTTTAGACTTTGATTGATCTTTAATATCTACAAGTGTATCTTTATTTTTCAGTAGATTTTCTGCTTCATATTTATTGATTGCTTCTTCGGAGTTTAGCAAATAAGATTCTTCAGAAGATATGCTTTCTACATTTATATATCTACCTTCATTATCATCATCAAATAATTTTTTGCCCTCATCAACTTCTTCAATATTATTTAAAAGTAGCTCTGTGTTATCACTATAAGTTTCCTCTGTATCCACTATTGGGTTTTTAGTATAAGAATATGAATAAAATAACAAAAAAATAATTAAGTTTTTAAATATCAATCTAAACATATACACCTCTAATCTTGCATACTCGTTGGAGCATTAGAATACAAATAATACTTATGAAGTTTTGCATTTTTGTATTTTAGCATATTTATTTGCATATTTAGTTTTTCTTTTTCCTCTTTTAACTGATAATACGCATTTATAGAATATTTAGAGTAAAATATATTGTATATAGAAAAGAATCCACTAACACCAACTATTATGGCAATAACCCAAATGTCATACTCTTTTAATATGCCCATAAACTATCAATATGCCTTTTTGGCTAAATACTTGCCAAGATATTCTAAGTCCTGATTGATCTCTAATAATCTATTATATTTGGCATTTCTCTCACTTCTACTCGTAGAGCCTGTTTTTATTTGCCCACAATTAAAAGCAACCGATGCATCTGCAATAAAAGTATCTTCACTCTCGCCACTTCTATGGCTCATTACACATTTATACCCATTTCGTTGTGCTAATAAAATTGTATTTATTGTTTGGGTGATTGTTCCTATTTGGTTTGGTTTAATCAAAATAGAATTCGCGATATTTTTTTCTATGCCTTGAGATAATATTGCCTCATTTGTTACAAATAAATCATCGCCAACAAGCTGAACTTTATTGCCTAATGCCTTTGTTAGTTTACTCCAACCTTCCCAATCGCCTTCATCTAATCCATCTTCTATGGAAACTATTGGGTATTTAGAGCATAAGTTTTCATAATAAGCTATAAGCTCATCAGCACTAAGTTTTTTATTTTCACTTTTTAAAGTATATACTCCATTGTCGTAAAATTCACTTGAAGCAACATCTAATGCTATTGCAATTTGCTCTCCTGCTTTATATCCTGCACTCTTAATTGCTTCTATAATTAGAGTTATTCCCTCTTCATTTGAGCCTAAATTAGGTGCAAAACCACCCTCATCTCCCACAGCAGTGCTCCATCCGTTTTTGTTAATTATGCTTTTTAAATTAGCATAAACCTCACAACAACTTCTAAGAGCATCTTCAAATTTATCAAACCCTACTGGAACAAGCATATATTCTTGAAAATCAACGCTATTGTTTGCATGCTCACCACCATTTATAACATTAAACATTGGAGTTGGTAGAACTCTTGCATTTATTCCACCTAAGTATTTATAAAGAGGAGTATTTAATGCCATAGCACCTGCTCTTGCCATAGCCATAGAAACACCTAATGTAGCATTTGCACCTAATTTAGAAAAATTATCACTGCCATCTAAATCTATCATTATTTGATCGTTTAAAGACAAATTAAACACATCTTTACCAGCTAATGCATCTTTTATTAGAGTATTTACATTTTTACAAGCTTTTAAAACACCCTTGCCTACAAATCTGCTTTTATCATTATCTCTAAGCTCTAATGCCTCTCTGCTTCCTGTGCTTGCACCAGATGGAACAATAGCGCTTGCTTTAATGCCATTTTCTAATATAACATTGGCTCTAACTGTCGGATTACCTCTGCTATCTATTACTTCGCTTGCATATATGTCTGTAATTTTCATTTACTAAAAACCTTTATAACTTAAAATTATTAAATACTATTATATCTTATTATATCTTAGTGCAATTTTAAGCACTTATAGTATAGAGCATTAAGACAATTAAACAAAACAATGCACTAATAAATTGCTCTATCCTTTTTTACCCAAACTATCTATATAATCTATTGCACTAAGTGCAGCTGTTGCTCCATCTCCTGCGGCACAAATAACTTGCTTGCTTGCTTGCTCTCTCATATCGCCTGCTACAAACACGCCTTTTGTAGAAGTTGTCATTTTCAAATTAGTTAGCACTTCTCCTTGCTCGTTTATATCGCATAAATAAGAGCCATCATCTTGCTTGATAAGCTCATTGATAACATCTCTACCAACAAAAACAAAAACACCAGGAACTTCTAAAAGTCTTTCTTTATTTGTTTTTTTATCACTAACCCTAAGGCCTATTACGCCCATATTATCGCCAACTACTTCATCGCAATTTGCGTTTAATACAAGCTCTATGTTTTTTGTGTTATGCAAATGCTCAACCGTGTTAGGTGCTGCTCTAAATTTATCTCGTCTATGCACTAAATACACTTTTGAGCAAGTTTTTGCCAAATAAATAGCCTCTTCTATTGCACTATCTCCACCGCCAATTACTGCTACTTCTTTGCCTTTATAAAAAAACCCATCACAAGTAGCACAAGTGCTAACCCCTTTGCCAAAAAACTCATCTTCGCCTTTTATGCCCGCTCTTCGTGGGATACTACCTGTGCAGAGTATAATGCTTTTTGCTTGTGTATCTTCGCTATTTCCTTCAAAAGATATATTAAATCCGTCATCTATTTTTGTTATCTGCTTTACTTTTTGTTGTTTTATCTTTAACCCAAAACGTGTGCATTGCTCTTGCCAATTACTCATAAGCTCCATTCCACTAACAACCTTGCTTGCACCTGGGTAGTTTTCTATCTCGCTTGAACCTGTAATTTGCCCCCCAAGCATAGCGCATTCATACAACTCTACATTTGCCAAACCACCTCTTGTGGCATATAGCCCTGCACTAAGCCCAGCAGGGCCTCCACCTATAATTGCTAAATCTAACATATCACTCCTTGTTTAAATTGTTTAATACTTAATAATACCTAAAAGAAGTTTATTTTTATGTATAATTAACCAAAATCCACAAAAGGTTTGCAATGAATTTAGCAGTAATGGCTTCTTATAATGCTAGCACGGCAAGAGCGCTATTTGAAGCTAATAAAAAAGGCTTGATTAGGGTTGATATAAAAATAATAATATGCAATAACAAAAGTGCGAGTGCGTTGGAGTTTGCCAAAGATAATGGTATTGATTGTGCTGTTATAAATGGAGCAAACTACGATTATGAGTGTGCTAAGGTGCTTAAAAAATATAACATTGATTATGTATTTTTATCTGGATATATGAAAAAAATAAAAGCCAATATGCTAAATGCTTTTAGAGACAAAATAATAAACACACACCCTAGCCTTTTGCCAAAATTTGGTGGTGAAGGAATGTATGGATTAAGAGTGCATAAAGCAGTGATTAAAGCAAAAGAAAGTATTAGTGGGGTAACCTTGCATTTAGTAAATGAGCAATACGATAAAGGCGAGATTTTATATCAAAAATCACTCAGAGTAAATAAAGATGATGATTATAAAAGTTTAGAAAAAAAGATAAAAGAATTAGAAAAAAATGCTTGTGTAAAGCTTTTTGAAAAGTTGTGCAATTAGATTGTTTTGTTTAACATTCTAATTTTATTTTGAACATATTATTATTCATTTTAAAAAATAAAAGTCTAAATAGAATTTATAGCTATTGTAGAAAATAAACTATTTAAAATCTTTATAATAGCTAATCTAACAGCATTTTCTTTGGATTTTTGAGATGTTATTGAGTGCTCATCAACACTATAATCATAGTAATCGCTTAAAGTGAATGATTTTTTATGATTTGATTTAAGATTATAATAAGTTATTTCAATAGTTGCTTGTGCTCTATAAAAATTAGCAAACCCTTCGGTGTTGGTTTGTAAGACACTAAAACTAATCTTTGTTATTTTTGCATTTACAATAGTAGTAGCAAGTGATTTTTTATCTGCAATTTGTGCCTTAAATTTATTGATAAGCATTTCGTTAATGCTATCTTTTAAAATAGGAGTGTATTGTGAATTTTTTGCATTAATATCTACATTTACATAAACTATATTTGTTATTTCATTTTTAGCATAATATGATACAGGCTTGTATGCACAAGAATTTATGCCAAACATCAAGCAAAAAACGCTTAAACAAAGAACTATTTTAAGTTTAGTTTTCATCAAAAATGCACTTTTTGTTATTTAACTACAAAATTTACTAATTTATTTTTAACAACAATAGCTTTTAGTATCTCTTTGCCTTCAACCCATTTTGCAATGCTTAGCTGTGCTGTGGTTTTTATTACCTCATCACTTGCATTTGCATCTACTTTTATTTCGCTTCGTTTTTTACCATTTATGCTAACTGCAAGATTTATGCTATCACTTTTGAATATATCCTCATCAATACTTAGCTCATCGCTAAAATTTTCTAACCCAAAAAGCTTATCGCTAAGCTCCCAACAAATATGAGGCATAATGGGCTCTAAAATATGAGTGAGTATATAATATGCCTCACTCCAAATAGCCTTATTGCCTTGCTTGACAAGAGCATTTATAGCCTCCATACAAGATGATATAAGAGTATTAAATCCGTATGTGTTATCAAACACATCATAATATTTTTTATAAGCACTATATACTTTTATTCGTGCTTGTTTTTCCTCTTCGCTAAGCTCACTATGGTTTATGCTTTTTATCAACTCTTTGGAATTAGCTTGTGCATTAGTGCTATAAGATACAAATTTTTTGATAAACCTATAAGAGCCTTCTATTCCTTTATCACTCCACTCCAACTCTTTATTTACAGGTGCAGCAAACAAAATAAACAGCCTTGTAGTATCTGCTCCATATTTTTTTACCATTAAAGCTGGATCAACAATATTACCTTTGCTTTTACTCATTTTTGCGCCATCTTTTAGAACCATACCTTGTGTCAAAAGCGACTCAAAAGGCTCATTGTTTAATCTATCATCTCTATTGATAAATCCACAATCTCTTAGCGCCTTTGTAAAAAATCTAGCATACAAAAGATGCAATATAGCATGCTCTATTCCACCAATATACAAATCTACACCCATCCAATAATTGATATCTTCTTTGCTTATGCCTATATCTTGATATTTGCTATGATTAGTCGCGTATCTCAAAAAATACCACGAACTTTGAATAAAAGTATCTAAAGTGTCACTCTCTTTTATGGCATCACCGCCACATTTTGGACATCTATCCTCTCTCCAAGTGTGATTATCTAATGGGTTTCCTTTGCCATCAATCACTACATCATCTGGCAAGGTTATAGGTAAGTTTTTTATATCTTGTGCTACTACGCCACATTTATCACAATTGACAAAAGGTATGGGCGCGCCCCAATATCTTTGTCTGCTTATGCACCAATCTCTAAGTTTATAATTTGTTGTTTTAGAGCCAATTTTTAAATCTTCAAAATATTTTATAATATGTTTAGAAGCTTCATCAGAGCTCATACCATCATACTCACCGCTATTGATTAACTTGCCTTTTTGGGTGTAGGCTTTTTTAGCAATATCTACATTGTTTTTATCGTTTGTAATAACTTGAACAATGGGCAAATTATATTTTTTTGCAAAGTCATAATCTCTATTATCATGTGCTGGGACACTCATAACGCTACCACTACCATAAGAGCTAAGAACAAAATTTGCCATATAAACAGGTATTTGTTTTTTGCTCAATGGATGAGTTGCATAAATATCTAAAGCAACCCCTATCTTATCATCTTGTGCGTTTTCTCTCTCGCTTTTGTTTTGTATGTTTTTGATTACTTCTATTTTTTTATCATCTAATAATTTGTTATCTATAAGATATTGAACTATTTTATGATTAGCACTAAGAGCACAATATGTAACACCATAAATAGTATCTGCTCTTGTTGTAAAAACTTCAAAACCATCAAAATTGTCTTTTAGCTTCGCTTTTGATTCATCACTAAGGGAGAGCTTAAAACTAAGCCCTATGCTTTTACCTATCCAATTTTTTTGCATAGTTATTACTTCTTTTGGCCACTTATCTTTTAAAAGCTCCAAATCATTATACAACTCTTCGCAATAATCGCTTATTTTTATATAATAATTTGGCATATTTTTTTGAATAACTTTACTATCACATCTCCAACAAAGCCCTTCGTTTACTTGCTCATTTGCCAAAACCGTATGGCATTTTTCACACCAATTTTGCATAGAGTTTTTTTTATAAAGCAAGCCTTTTTTAAAAAACTCTATCATAAATTCTTGCTCAAATTTAGTGTATATATTATCAGATGTGGCAATTTCTCTATCTTTTGAGAACATAAACCCAAGATCTTGGATTTGTTTTGCCATATTGTCTATGTTTTCATAAGTCCATTTTTTTGGGTGGGTTTTATGTTTGATAGCAGCATTTTCAGCAGGCATACCAAAACTATCCCAACCTATGGGGTAAAGAATATTAAAGTTTTTCTTTTTGTAATATCTTGCAAAAATATCACCAAGAGCATAGTTTCTTACATGCCCCATATGTATGTTTCCGCTAGGATATGGAAACATAACTAAGATATATTTTTTGCCTCTTGTTTTGCTACCCTTGGTAGATGGCTCGTAGGTTTTGTTATCAATCCAGTATTTTTGCCACTTTGTCTCAATTATATTAAAATCGTATTGCATAATACTTTATTAATAATCTTCTGTTTTTTTTGAAGACTTAGATGCCTCTATCAAAATAACCCCAAGAGCAAATATATTTGCTATCAATGCTCCAACAACCAAAGAATCAACAAGTGTCTTATCGCCATTTAATAATAAAATAAGGAAAGCTGGCACCAAATGTAAATCAGCTACCAAAGATGATGCCATAAGTTCAACAGATAATAAATTATCAAGACCCATTTTAACCCAAGTTGATATCAAATTTACACTCATAGCAATAAAAAGAGCAACTTCATATTGCTCATACAAAAACCCCGCTGTTGTTGTTGCGCTCATAAGAGCAAAGAATACATACATTACCTTATTCCAATTCATAATAATCCTTTGTTTGTTTATTTGTTTATTATACTATCTATTAAATGAATAATTAACTTAGCACTTGTTTTTGCACTTTGGTTTAGAAATTTATCAAATGTTATATTAGAATCCCCATCTGCTTTATCGCTAATTGTTCTAATAATCAAATAAGGGATATCGAAACTCTCACATACCACTCCAACAGATGCGCCCTCCATTTCCAAAGCATCTGCATCAAAATGCTTTGTAATCCATTGTTTTTTTTCTTTTGAAGTTATAAATTGATCACCAGTTACTATTGTGGCATCTATTAAATTTATTCCATTTTCTTTTGCTGTTTCTTTGGCTAATGATATTAGCTCTTTGTTTGGCTCATAAAACACCTTGCCTCCTGGCACAAAACCAAACGGATGACCACCAGACTCGCTAATGTCTAAATCATGTTGCGCTACTTTGTTGGCTACTAATATATCAAAAATATCTAACTTAGGATTAATGCTTCCAGCAACACCGCTAAATAGTATCATCTCGCAATTAAAATGCATAATCAAAGCACTAACACTAAGAGTAGAGAACACCTTTCCTATTTTGCTATATGCAACAAATAAATTTAAACCATTATATTCTATCTCATAATAAGCATTAGAAGCATATATATGCTTTTTTTTATAGCCATAGTGTTTTATGAGTGGCTCAATCTCTTCATTCATAGCACCTAAGATGCCTATTGTTTTTGCTCTAAATTTATTATGCATCCAATTGCTCTAATGTCGCCTCTAATGTATTCATATCAGATACATTGATAGTTGGTGTATTGGTATTTTTTGCATTTAGACCTTTTAAAACATTGCCAAAACCAAGCTCTATAAACATATCTACTTCACTGCTGTATTGTTTGATAATTTGTTTATATAAAACAGGTGAAGTTAATTGTTTAGATAAAAGCTCAACTGCTTGGTTTTTTGTGTTGTATTTTACTTTTGTAGCATTTGAGATAATGTCATATTTAAAATTATCTTTCAATAAACTATCACATAAAGTGCTAAATTCATCTACGCAAGAGCTCAAAAATGGACAATGAGAAGCCACATTCATAGGCAAAAGCATTGCTCTTTTCGCACCTTTTTCTTTAAAAATAGGTATTGATTGTTCTAAATGTGCTTTTGTACCAGCTAATACTATTTGACCATCTACATTATAATTAGCCAAATAAATCTCTTTGCCTTCTTTGTTTAAGTTAGAGCAAATTTCTTCTACATCACTGTCGCTCATAGCCAAAACAACAAGCATTCCAGCGTCTTTGCCCTCGCAAGCTTTGCTCATTAGCAAGCCTCTTTTATGAACCAAATTAACCCCATCTAAATAATCAAGAGAACCTGATGAAACATTTGCTGATATTTCGCCCAAAGAATGACCTAAAACAAAAGATATATCTAAATTGGCATTATCGCTTAATAATCTGTTCGCAATAGCGCTAACAAGCAAAATGGCAGGTTGAGAGAACTCAGTTTTGTTTAGATTATCATTTGACTCAAACAATAATTGTTTAAAACAAAAACCTAATTTATCACTAGCATTATCTATCATCTCTTTTGCTATATTTGAGCCCTCATAAAAGCTAAGCCCCATACCTTGTTTTTGGCTTCCTTGCCCTGGAAATATTAATGATACTTTTTTACTCATTTAAAACCTTTAAATTATTTTTTATCTTCGCTATTGCAACAATCAGAGTTAGAGCCACAACATCCACCATTATTGCCACCAACCGTACCACTATCAAGTTCTTCTTGTGTGGCTTCTCTTATACTAACAACTTCCACATCAAAAAGCAGAGTTTTACCAGCTAATGGATGATTATAATCTAGCACAACTTTTTTATCATCAAAAGATTTGAGAGTTGCTTGAATTTCTTCTCCATCTTCGCTTTGCCCAAAAACACTCATACCAACTTTTAGCTCAATTCCATCAAACTCTTCAATGTTATGTTCGCCTATTGCGGTTGACTCATAATCACCATAGCCATCTTTTGGCTCTACTACTACTTGTTTGCTCTCGCCTGCTTTTAAGCCTTCTATGCCCTGCTCTATCCCATATATGATATTGCCTCTACCAAATACAAACTCTAATGGTATCTTATCTTGCTTATTAGAGTCTAATTTTTCATTACTATTTTTATCAAATAAATCATAAATTATTCCTACTACTTTGTCATTTTGTGCTTTCATATTGTTCCTTATTGTTGTTATTGTTTATTATTTATTATTTATTATTTATTTTTAGTAAATTATCACTTGCTAAAACGGCTTCTTTTGAAGATGGGTATTTTTCTATTAAAGTATTATAAAATTTAATAGCATTATTATTATCTTTCATTCTCTCAAATGATATTGCGCTATGTAACAATAAAGTTGGGACATATCTCTTGCCCTTATAGCCTTTTATACTTTTTTTATAATAAGCAATAGCACTTGTATAATCTTTTTTTAAAAAAGCTATTTCTCCTAAATAAAAATTACATTCATAGACTTTATAGTTTAATTTGACTAATTCTTTAAATATTACTTTTGAGCTTGTTAAGTGATTTATATTAAATTTTTTTATGGCTGTTTTAAAGCTTTTTGCTTTATTGGTAATTTTTTTATGGACAACTTTTGTGTTTTTATTATTTAATGGTGGAGTTATTTTTTTTATAGCTTTTTTTAAAGCCGCTATATTAGCTTTTTGCTTTCTTTTGAAGTTATCAACATCTTTTGCTAACGCTTTAATAGCTTTGGTGTTTCTTCTAGATTGCTTTTTTAATTGCTCTATTACAAGTTTAAGAGCCTCTAAATCTTTATTTGCTTGCTCTACTTCCAATCTTATATTGTTATTTTTTAAATTAACACTCTCAACAACAGACCTAATGCCAGATATTTTTGTTGATAATTTATTTTGTTTACTTTGAATATCGTCAATTTTTCGTTTATTAGAGAGAATAAACTGCTCTGTGTCATCAAGACCGTATGGGGATACACCATCTAAATTACCGGCAGAAAAAGCAGAAACTTCATCAGCCGAATGAGCAAAAGAAAAGAATAATAATAAAAAGGCTATAAGGAATTTCATAATTCTTTATAGCCTTGTTTTAAAATACTATGGTAAAAGTTTGTAATCAACTCTTCTGTTTAATTTCCAACAATCTGGAGTTTTTTCTTCACAAATAGGTGATGATTCGCCTAATGTAGTTATAGAAATACTCTCTTTGCTTATCCCTGCACTAATTAAAGCATCTTTAACACTTTTTGCTCTTTTTAACCCTAAAGCTTGATTGTATTCATCTGTTCCCCATTCATCTGAGTTACCTTCTAACTTAATCTTAACACTTGGGTTTTCTTGTATAACTTTGTCAATCTTACCTGCATTTTTTCTATTAACATCTTTCATTTCACTGCTTAAATCATATTTATCAAAAGCAAAATGAACAGAAGTTAACTCTATTTCTTTTCCATTTATAACACTAATTACAGAGTGCAACTTGCTACTAGCTTCTGCCTCTTGCGAACCAACAACAGGCTTCATAGCCTCATAATTAGATGCTTCTTGAGCATTACCAGCATTATCTGGTGTTTTTATATTTTGCGAACCACAACCAACCATCAACGATGCAACTAAACCTAACACTACACTACTTACAAATTTTATTTTCATTTTTCAACCTTTTTTTTATTAACATAATAATAACAATTAAAATCTTAAATATGGCTTAATTACCAGTCCATTGATTGTATTTTACCTATTTTTAAACGAAACAAAAACAGCTTATTGCTATTTATTCCAATTAAACCCAAATAACTAATGCCTCTGTATTGTTTTATAAAAAGAATATGTTTACCATCTGAACTAAATTTTGGTGTTTGATTAACGCCTGTTGTTGTGAGCCTTCTTATAAAATCACTTTTTGTTGATATTAGATATAAATTAAAAATGTTTGAGCCAAACTCATTAAAGCTCTCACGAGATGAATATACTATATAATTCCCGTACGAAGATACTTGCGCATTGTTTTTTCCGTGATATACAACTTGCTCTATCTCATTAGAATTTATTTTTTTTGCAAATATATTAGGATAATCTAATCTATCCGATATAAAAACAATTCTTTTTTCATTATCTACAAAATTACCACCTACATCTATGCCTTCATAATTGGTTAATCTTTTTTTTAGCTTTGTGCGTAAATTATACAAATAAATATCTGCTTGATCGTTTGGCGCCATAGTTATTAAAAGTTTTGTGCCATCTTTTGATACATCAGAACATATAATCATTCCACTACTTGAAAGAACCTTTTTAAATGAGTTAGTCTTGATATTTTTAAAAAATAAAGTTGGTTGTTTATTGTTGTAAGAAGTGTAATAAAAAGCATTTTGTTTTTTATTAGCCCATTTTGGAAATAAAGCTAAGCCATCATCTACAACAACCTTTTGATAACTTAAAGTATAATCAGAAATAATTATTTTAGATTTGCCAGATGTGGTATATTTTGAAAAAATTACTTTTGTTTTCATCCACTGCAAGCTTTCTCTATTTAGATTTTTAGCTATATCAATAACAATATCATGAATTAAAAATGGATATTTATCTATATCTTTGCTTTTATAAACAGATTTAAAAACACTTGAGTTTGCTTTTGTATCTATAAAATCAACATCAAAAATAATATTTTTATCTTTTGATACTTTTATATTCAATACAAAATCAACATTATTTTGAGCAAATATTTTGTTGTTGGTATTTTTTTTTGGTATTTGCAAATCTAAAATTTTAAAATATCCAGAAACTTTTAGATCTGTTTTGATTAACGAAGTTATTTTTTTTAATATTTTTGCATCTTTAATGTCGCTATCAATACTTATAGCAATATTTGATAATAAGCCCTTGCTTTTTACAATATCTAATCTTGCATCTACACCAAAAAGTGAGCTAAAAAATAAAAACATAATTATTAAAACTCTTAAAATCATAATTGCACGCCTTTTATACCAAATTTAACTTCAATAACAACAGCTTCGCCATTTTTATATACTGGATATTTTTGAGTTGTTTGAGAGTCTAAAAACATAATTAAATTCTCATTAAATATATCATCTAAACTATAAGATAAAAACTTATAACTAAATATGCCATTAGCATCTATTTTAACAACTACCATTGCATGTATATCACCAGACATAGAAGATGATGGCGACCACCTTGAGGCTAAAATTTTTCTGATTTTAGCATAATAAGCATTAGTTTGTTTAGAATCGCTCTGCAATAATCCAGATGATGGGCTAAATGTTTCATCTATGCTATTTAATATATCTGCTACATCTTTGGAGCTATATTTTGCTTGTTCGTTTAATTTTGCTTTTTTTTTGCTCGCTACTTTGGAATAATCGCTATTAGATGCTTTTTTTTTAATAACATTATCGTATTTTTCATCTAAATTTGCAAATAAATCATCTACACTACTTGTTATTTTTGCTTTTTTAGATAGTGTTTGTTTGGTTAATGTGCTTTTTAAATAAGATCTTGCTATTTTTTTTTGCACTATTTGTTTTTTTATTATTTTATTTTTATCATTTTTAATAATTATATCAAATGCAATGCTATCTTTATTTACATCTGAGTTCATTTTTTGTGCAAAAGTAGATGTCATATAAAACACAATAGTAAATAAAAAAATAAGACAAGCTATAAAAGATACAGCTGTTGGTAGAATATAATCTTCTTTATACTCAACCATTTGTTACTAATGATGCTTTCAAAAACCCAGTTTCTTTGATAGTTTTTAATAAAAACATAACACTTTCATATTTTAAGTTCTTATCAGCTTGTATATAAATGGGTGTATTTTTATCAAGTTTTCTTGATAATAAATTAAAACTATCAGGAAATTCAACAAGAGTATATTTTTTGCCTTTATAAAATATTTCTTTTTTGTCATTCATCAAAATATTTATTTTTGCTAAATTATTTAATGTCTTTTGTTTTGAGCCTGTTGGCAAATTTATTTGCTCTTCAAATTTCATCACAGGAGCTGTAACCATCAAAATAGCAAGCAACACAAGCATAACATCCACCAAAGGGGTAATATTTAAATCTGGTTTAAAATCATATAAATCAGAGCTTAATTTCATAACAAAATTTATTTATAATTTAGAAGCTATTATCATTATTTGAGAGCTAATAGATGAATCTATCTCGTATAGTTTTCTGCTAATAATTTGATGAAAAGTATAAGCAAAAATGGCAACAAATATACCCGCAGCAGTAGCTATTAGAGCGTGAGAAATAGCAGGTGCGATAGAGCTAAAAGATACTTTTTGCACATCTGCAAACTTTGCAAAAGATTCTAATATGCCAACAACTGTTCCAAAAAGCCCTATAAAAGGAGCAGTAGAAGAAGTAATAGAGAGCCAAGTCATATAAGAGCTTAATCTCTTAATCACCTTTACTCTTGCAACTTCCAATAAGTCTTTATTTATTAAATTAGGATTAGGGAAAAATTTACCTATCATACTATGTGGATTAAAAACACCATTATTTTGCCCAAGCAAATCTAATTCTAATGCTTGATCTAATTGTATTTTAGTAAGTTGCTTATATTTATAAGTAAAAATCCAAAATACCAAAAAAAGATAAACCAAAAGCACTAATAGCACAAGCAAAGTTATAAAATTGCTAGAATTTATAAAAGCACTAAAAGAATGCAACATCTAAATTGCCTTATTAAAACATTCAATCTCTTGTTTTAAATATGCCTCACTTGCATAAGTTGACATATCTGATTTTGACTCTTCTAATAATTTATTTGCTTTTTTAATATTCTCAGATAGCTTAGAATCTTTGTTTAAAGCAACAGCACCATTTGCCAAAACATAAACTTTATTATTCTCAACTTCGCAATAACCCCAATCAACAACTACACTTTCTTCTTTGTTGGCGTCATGCTTTATGGTGATTATACCTTTGCTAAGAGAGGTAACTAATGCACTATGCTTAGGCAAAACACCAAACTCACCCTCGCAACCGGGCAAAACTACGCTATCAACCTCGCCATCAAATATTCCACCACTTGGTGTTACAATAGATAGTGTAAGTTTATTTTTGTTTGTATCGCTCATTTTTTACCCCTAAAACCACTATGGTTATTTTTTCTTACTTGCCTTATCTTTTGCAATAGCTTCATCAATTGAGCCAACCATATAAAAAGAGTTTTCTGATAAATCATCGTATTTACCTTCTAATAAGCCCTTAAAGCCTTCAATAGTATCATTAAGTTCCACATATTTACCAGGAGAGCCTGTAAATACTTCTGCAACAAAAAATGGTTGAGATAAGAATTTTTCTACTTTTCTTGCTCTATTTACAACCAATTTATCTTCTTCGCTAAGCTCGTCCATACCTAATATCGCAATAATATCTTGCAAGTCTTTGTATTTTTGCAATATAGATTGAACACCTCTTGCAGTGTCATAATGTGTTTGCCCAACATTATCTATGCTTAACATTCGAGATGTAGAATCAAGTGGATCAACCGCTGGGTAAATACCTTTTTCTGCTATTTTTCTATTTAATACCGTAGTTGCATCTAAGTGAGCAAAAACAGAAGCAGGAGCTGGATCAGTTAAATCATCTGCTGGAACATAAACTGCTTGAACAGAAGTAATAGAGCCTTTTTTTGTAGAT
>CAZXTK010000008.1:0-29606 GCA_964643665.1 uncultured Campylobacterales bacterium | reverse complement strand
CCCAAAAATCTTGAAGCATTATGCTTTGGGCTTTTGGGCTTTTTTATTGTCTGCAATATTCTTTGCACTTATAAAACATATTCAAAACAATTCTCATATAATATAATTTATAAATTTTATATTTTTGCATTAAAAGGTATAATTGCATATATTTTTGCATAAAGCAAAACCAAAAAGGATACCAAATGTGTGGAATAGTTGGATACATAGGCGATGGCACTTTAAGCACTAACACCAAAGATATACTATTAGATGGCTTAAAAGAGTTAGAATACAGAGGTTACGACTCAGCTGGTATAGCACTTGTTGGCAAAAGCACCCACCTATACAAAAAAGAAGTAGGCAAACTAAACAATCTATCAAAAGTATGTAACGACATAAAAGGCGAGTTTAACTTGGGCATAGGGCATACAAGATGGGCAACTCACGGCAAACCAAACCAAGCAAACGCTCACCCGCACTTTGGCAAAAATGCATATATTGTGCACAATGGGATTATAGAAAACTACAAAGAGCTAATGCAGTTTTTGAGCAATTATGGGGTAGTTTTTACCTCGCAAACAGACACAGAAGTGATAGCTCATCTTTTTGATGTATTTTACAACGAGCTAAACAACTCACAAGAAGCCTTTTTGCAAACAATATCCAAACTGCAAGGAAGCTATTCTATTTTGCTTTGCCTAAAAAACGACAATAGCAAAATATTTTTTGTAAAAAACGGCTCACCTCTGAGTATAGCAACCACAGGAGAGAGTAGCAATAAAGATATTTATTTTGCTTCAAGTGAAAATGCTCTAATAGGCAAAGCCAAGCAAATAGCGTTTTTAGATGATGGCGATAGTGGTGTAGCTATGAGCAATGGCAAGATAGAGATGTTTAGCGGAGAGCTTGATTATAAAGAGCTAAGCCTAACAAAAGACTATGCACAAAAAGACGGGTATAGGTTTTTTATGGAAAAAGAAATATTTGAACAAAGCGATATCATAAAACAAACTCTAATGGGTAGAGTTAGTGCCGATGGGATTTTGTTTGAAGAGCTAAGCAAAGAGCTTTTAAAAGGCATTACAAATATAGAATTTTGTGCTTGTGGGACTTCTTATCATGCTTGTTTGGCTGCTTCTTATTTGTTTGAAAGATTGGCAAAAATAAAGGCTCAAACTCACATTGCAAGCGAGTTTAGATATAGCGATAGTGTGTTAGATACTAACACACTTTTTGTGGTTGTATCACAAAGCGGAGAGACAGCAGACACAATAGAAGCTCTAAAAAAAGCAAAAAAAGCAGGGCTAAAAACATTGGCAATTTGCAATGTGGATAATAGCTCCATAACAAGGCTAAGCGATACATACATATTGACAAGAGCAGGAATAGAAAAAGGCGTGGCATCTACTAAGGCATTTAGCTCTCAGAGTGTAGTTTTGTGGATGTTAGCACTTTATGTTGCAAAAATAAAAAACGCCATTAGTAAAGATGTTATGAAATGCGAACTAAACGCTCTATCGCAAGTAAGTGAGGCTCTTAGTGTAAAAACAAGCGAACATGAAAAATGCAAGAGACTATCAAACAAATATTTAGATGGGCATGGGTTCTTTTTTATTGGGCGGGATGTGTTTTATCCTTTAGCATTAGAAGGTGCGCTAAAACTAAAAGAGATCACATATTTACACGCAGAAGGCTACCCAGCAGGCGAGATGAAGCACGGACCAATAGCCTTGGCTGATAGTGGGCTTTATACTATTGCACTTATGAGCAAAAATTTATTATATGATAAAACAAAATCAAATGTGGCAGAGATTAGTGCAAGAAATTCAAATATATGTGTGATATCAAGCGAGATATTTGATTTGGCAGATGATTTTGTGCATACACAAGAGTATAGTCATTATATGTTGGACTTTTTTGCCCAGTTGGTGGTGTTGCAGTTGTTGTCATTAGAAGTTGCTATAAGATTGGGGTTAGATGCTGATATGCCAAGAAATTTGGCAAAGAGTGTAACTGTAGAGTAAAGCCATTGCCTATTGTAAGTTACGATAAACCAAATAAGTAATTGCGATACAATGAAGAATTAAACAAGGATATAAAATGAAAAGAAGAGATTTTACAAAATACGCTTTTGGTGCAATAGGTGGCACTGCTCTATTGCAGGGTGCTATGTTTATGGGTATGAGAGGTGGTATGGCTGGTGGTATGGGTATGGCTGGTGCTGGTTGTGGTGGTGGACATCGTGGCTCAAGAAGCAACCCTCCAAACACAGACAAAAGAGGATTGCTAACTAATGAGCCACTTTTTATACCCCAATTATTAACAGGCACTGATAAAAATAGAGATGGAGTAAAGCATTTTGATTTAGAAATACAAAAACAACAACATAATTTTTATAAAGATTACAAAACCAATACTTTTGGTATATCGCAAAGCTGTTTGGGAAAAACCATTTTATTGCAAAATGGCGATAAAGCATCTATAAACTACACAAATAAATTAGATGAAAACACAACAATGCATGGTCATGGTATGCATGTGCCTGCAAAGATGGATGGTGGAGCTCATCAGATAATAAAGCCAAATGAGACTTGGCAGGCTAAATACACTGTAAAACAGCATGCTTCAACAAACTGGTATCACCCACATTTAATGGGCAAAACAGCTGAGCATGTATATCAAGGACTATCTGGGATGATAATTGTTAAAGATCCAAACGAAAACTTAGGATTGCCAGATACTTATGGCGAAGATGATATTGTGCTTATTATTCAAGATAGACAATTTGTAGATCATCAATTAGACTATAACCCAGGAATGAGAGATATTATGATGGGATATATTGGTGATGTGTTGATAACAAATGCAGGGATAGAGCCAAAATTGGATGTAAAAGCTGGTGTGATTAGGTTTAGATTGCTTAATGGAAGTAATGCAAGCTTGTATAAATTTAGCTTTGATGATAATAGTGAGTTTTATCAAATAGCTACTGATAATGCATTGTTAGAAAAAAAAGTGGCTATGAAAGAGTTGGTGCTATCTCCAAGTGAAAGAGCAGAGATAATTATAGATTTTAGTAAAAAACAAAACAAAACAATCAAACTTATGTGTGATGAGCAAATACGAGGTAGAAAATACACGGCTCTTAGTATAAATGTATCAAACACCCAAGGAGCAATTATAGATATAAACACTATTAACAATGTGCTTAATGCAAGCTTGCAAAAAGCAGATAGTGCGTATGTTACCAAAGTAGCAAGAACAAGAAACTTCGTATTAGGTGGCGCAAGAGGCTCTCTAACAATAAATGGCAAGAGTATGAATATGAATAGAATTGATGAGAAAATAAAGTTAGATGAAGTAGAAATTTGGCATGTAAAAAACAATATGCGAATGCACCATAACTTTCATATGCATGCAACACATTTTATACCATATAAAAGAAATGGTAAAACAAGCGAAGTAAAAGAAAATGAAAAAGGCTACAAAGACTGCATACATATACCGCCAGGGGAGAGTGTAGATTTGTTAGTTAAGATGACAGATTACACAGATGCACAAGGGGCATATATGTTTCATTGCCACTTTTTAGAGCACGAAGATGCTGGGATGATGGGGCAGTTTGTGGTGGTTAATTAAATCACATTAAAAGTGTGCTAAAAAGCCTAAAAAGCGCAGTTAAATAGTTGCAAATAGTTGCAAAATTATAATAAACTATAAGCTACGCAACCAAAAAAAGCGATAAACAAGACAAATACCCTATAAATTAAGATAGTCTATTTTTTATATTATAGCCTCTCATTAAAGGTGGTGTTTCATAATAGCTTTTGTTTTTTATTACATCTATCTCATCATCAATAGAGTTATCAAGCTCAGCAAATGAGTTATCTTCTGATTTATTATTAGCAACTCTACATTCACGCACATCAGATGAGTCAAATCCGGTAGCAACTATTGTTATTTTAACTTCATCGCTGTCAAATTCATCAGAAGTGGTTGTTCCAAAAATAATATCCGGGGCCCCTTCTATCATATCATTAACTTCTGCCATTACATCAAAAATCTGTGTTGCATGAAGACTTGAAGGTATAGTCCAATGAATAATCAAGCCTTTTGCATGGCCTAGTGGCATCTCATCTAAAAGCGGAGATCTTATAGCATTTTCTAATGCTTCTTTTGGTGCATTATCGCCTTGCGCCTTGCCTATACCCATAAGCGCAATACCTCTGTGTTGCATTACTGTTTTTACATCTGCAAAGTCTGTATTGATGTCGTTTTCGCCTTGTTTTAATATAATTCCACTCATTCCATTTACTGCTTGATACAAAATATCATCTACTGGTTTGAAGGCATCTTTTATGCTAGTTTGCTCTGTTATTATTTTTGTAATTCTATCATTTGGTATAACAATAACACTATCACTAGTTCGTTTTAATTGCTCTAACCCTATGCTTGCTAAACCCGCTCTTACCTTGCCTTCCCATTTAAAAGGGGTGGTAACAACACAAACAACCAGTGAGCCAACTTCTTTTGCTGCACTTGCCACAATAGATGCTGCTCCTGTGCCTGTGCCACCACCAAGACCAGAAGCTATAAAAACAATATCAGAGCCATTAAGAACACCTTTGATCTCTTCAAAACTCTCAAGAGCTGCTTCTTCACCAACTTCTGGCTTCATTCCTGCCCCTAAGCCTTTGGTTAGCTCTTTTCCAAGTTGCAGGGTTTTTTGAGCTTTTGACACATTTAAAGATTGTATATCTGTATTTGCTGCTACTAAATCAACCCCTTTATACAAATGATTTGATGCCATATAATTTACCATATTACAGCCACCACCACCAACGCCAATAACAACTATTTTTGCTACATTTTCGTATTTCACTTTTGATGAGCTTATAGTCAAATCATCCAAACCAAACAAACTCTCACTCATAACCAATCTCCCAACTTTTTAAGTAAACTACTGGGCTTCTTTTCCTTATTTTGCTCAAAGCTTTGTTGGATGTTTTTGAGCCCTAAATCATCGCTTGTATCAAATAAAGTATTTGAATTGGTAGAATTGCTTATGGTTGCATTAGATCCTACAAAACTATTGCCATTTGCCTTTTTCAAATAAAAATCACCGCCCCTAAGATTGCCCTCTGCGGTTAGTTGCGGAATAAGAGAGTTGCTTAATTGATACAAAACAAGCCCCACACAAACACATAAAGCGCCATCGCTTGTATCTACATTGGGGCTATTTAAAGTTTTAGTTGTAGTTTTTTGAACAGATAAATCAGAGAAAATTTTTGAACTTAATTCAAAAACCCCATCAAGCTTACTCATACCACCTGTCAAAAATAAATTGCCCTTATGCATAAATTCCACAAAACCGCTGTGGGTTAAATTATTTTTGATTAAATACAATATCTCTTCTACTCTTGCATGGATTATTGGCACAACCATCTCTAAAGATATTTCCCTGCTTTGTGTCTCATTGCCTACAATTGGTAATTTTATTCTACTTATATCTGTATTAGCCTGCAAAGGAAGCAAAGAGCCATATTGTTCTTTTATCATATTGGCAGCAGAAATTACCGTTTTAAAACTTATTGCCAAATCTTTTGTAATATTATTGCTACCTAAGGGTATATAGCTAGAATATATTAGTGAGTCTTTTTTTGATATTGTAATGTGAGATACATCATGACCAATATCAACAATTACATTAGTGCTTTTATAGTATTCTTCTTTTACTACTCCAAGCATATTGGCATACACATTAGAAACATAAGATACTTGGTGAGGGTATAAAAAATCAAGACTTTTGCGAAGCGTATCTCTATCGTCTTGTTTTATAGCTATAACATAAGTAGATGCTTCAAGTCTCTCACAAGCCTTGCCGAGTGGATCTTGCACATAATATTCGCCATCAACTTTAAAATAAATAGGAACAACTTGCAAAATTCTATATTCTTGATTTAATTTTAAATTAGAAGCAGACATTTCTAATAAGGTTTTAATCTCTTTTGTAGATGGGCGTGGGTCTATAACTTTTATAGTGGCTTTGGATTTAAGGCATTTTAAATATACACTATTTACACCAATAATATAATGGTCAATATGTTTAACCCCTGAGTCTGCTTGTGCCTTAGATATGGCATCTTTTATGCAGTTTTTAGCTAAGTTGGTGTTGATAATTTTGCCGCAACTAACACCATTAGATGCTACTATACCTTTACCTATCACATGAATATTGTCATTATCATCTTTATAGGCAATAATGCACTTAATATCTTTAGAGCCTATGTCTATGGTGGCTATATTATTTTTTGTATACGACATTACTTTGCAGAGGCATAATTATATATTTTGTATTTATCGCTTAAATGCTTATTTACTGCATTAAAAATATTATAGTTTTTTATACTATATAGCTTTTGTTTTATGTTTTTAAACTGCTTGTTGTCTTTATTAAAAAACACAGGCTCTATTTTGTTGATTTTATAAACTATGGTTTTATCTGCATATCTAACAAAACCTACTTGTGAAGTTGATTTAAATATTTCATCTATTAGTATTTCTGTTTCTTTGTCGTTTAAAGCACTAATGTATTTTTTCTTGCCTCTCATAATAGTGCCTATATGCTGACCTTTAAAGTTTTTGCTAAGTTGCTGTATTTTCTCATCTATTTTGCTTTTAACAAAAGAAGCAATATATCTTTGTTTTATGGCATCTTTTACTTGCTCATATTTTAGTGGTTTTGGTTTTATGATTTTGTTGAGTTTTACTATTGCAAATTTGTTGCCTATTTTTATAGGTTTTAAAATCTTATTATTAGAGCTTGCAATTTTTGTAAATATATCTTTAGTTATATTAGCACTATTTGCATAATACTCTGTTGTTGTATCAAAATTGCTTTTACCTTTTTTAATAGACAAATATTTTTTTAAAGCTTTCTTTTTGCTTTTTAGCTCATCTGTTTTGATATCTACAAAACTAACTTGAACTTCTATGCCATAAGGGCTTTTATAATTATTTTTAACTTTATTATAAAATGCCCTAAGAGCTTTATCGCTTGGGCTTATTGCAAAATCTTTATTTTTTAATATGTTTATAGAAACATCATCTTGTGTAAAATACACATAAGCCAATAAATTGCCCTCATCACTACTAACAGGAGAATACAAAGAATATTGCAATTTATTTATTAGCTTTTCTTTTGCGATAAGCTCTTCAAAATATGAAGGTGATTGATGTATTGTTTTTAGGTAATTTAAATATTTGTTTTTAGAAAAAGTGCCATTCTCATCTTTAAAAACATCGTAAGATATTATTTCTTTTGCTACTTCTTCATCACTTACATAAAAACCCAAATCTTTAGCGTAGTTTAAAAGTAAGTATTTTTTTACTAAATTATCAAAAACCGTGCTTTGTAGCTTGATAGCTTTTGCTACTTCTTCGTTAAATTTGTCGCCATATTGTTGTTTGTATTGAGTGTATACGGCGTCATATTCTTGTGAAAATGTGGAATAAGTTATGCTCTCACTCCCTACTTTAGCAACAACACCCCCAGAAGAGTTATACCCATAAGAGCCCCAGCCTACAAAACCAGCACCCACAAAAGCGATTGTGCTTATCCATATAGTTATAACCAACCATTTTTTATGATGTTGCATCCAAGATATCATATTTATTCCTACTTCTTATATCTGCCTATTATATCTATTATTTGCACAAAAAACAATTAAAAAAACCTAAAGCCCCAAATCATAAACTTGAACAACGCCTGATAATAGATTATTATCATCAACCACGATTAGAGAATTTACTTTTGAAGCATTCATAAGCTCATTTGCCTTGGTTAGTTTTTGATCTTGATTGATAGTTTTTGGGTTTTTGCTCATAATATCTTTGGCTAATAAATCAAAAAAATCACTCTCACGGCTTCCCATTGCGCGTCTTATGTCGCCATCTGTAATTATGCCTTGTATCTTAGAGTCATCCACTACCACCACCAAGCCACATTTGCCTTGTGTTATTTTGCTTATTACTTCTTTTATATCAGTAGTAGAGCTACATACTGGCAGAGAGTCTTTTTTCATAACACTTTTTATGGTTGTGAGCAATCTTCTGCCTAAACTCCCACCTGGATGAAAAGTAGCAAAATCTTCATCTCTAAAGCCTCTCTTTTTCATAAGTGCCACTGCTAAAGCATCGCCCATTACCAAAGTAGCAGTAGTAGAGCTTGTAGGTGCTAAATTAAGTGGGCAAGCCTCGTTTTGGACAAATATATTTAGATGATAGTTTGTGTTTTTTGCTAAGGTAGAGTTTGGGTTTGATGTCATAGATATTGTTTTGTTTCCTCTTGAGAGTAAAAAAGGAATAAGCTTTAAAACCTCATCGCTCTCGCCAGAGTTTGAGATAAGCAACAGAGTGTCTTTTGGCTCTATCATTCCCAAATCGCCATGATATGCTTCTGCAGGATGTAAAAAAAAGCTAGGCGTGCCTGTGCTTGCCAATGTAGCTGCTATTTTTTTGCCAATTATGCCCGATTTACCCATTCCAGATATTATAAGTTTGCCTTTTTGTGATAGAACTTCATCTACGCATTTTTCAAAATCATCGGTTAGGTATTGCGATAAATTAGCAATCTCTTTTGATTGTATTTGAAATACTTCTTTGGCTATATCTTTGCTATTCATGGGCTTCCTTTGGTTTGGGTAATTATATCAAATTAGCTTATTTGTAACATTGCTTATTTTATTTTACCCTTATTTACAACTAAATTGACCAAAAAACTACTCTTGGTGGTCTAATCATTTATTATCCTGTATTCTACAAACATTATGCATTAAAATATTCTAATTTTATTTTGGTTTAAATATCTCTTCTATCTCTTTTAGCACTCTCATTGGGTTAGAGTTTAAATATATCTTTTCAAACTGGCGTCTAACTAGTTTTAGCGTTTGCTTACTTGGAGTAAAACCCCTATATGCAAATTTTACTAATCTCCACGCTCGTATATAATCTTGCGCTAAAACATCAACAGATGTAAAAACAAGCTCTTTTTTAGCTAAATCAAAAAGCCCCCTACCCGTGCTATCAAACAAGCTTTTTTGGGTCAGATTGTAATACAAAGCATTTATACTAAAATCTCGCCTTTTGGCATCTTCATAAATATCGGCAATTTGAATTTTGTCTGGGTGGCGATTGTCTTTATAATCATCTTCTTTTCTAAAATTTGCAATATGTGCGCTAAAGCCATTTTTTACAACCATCAAAACCAAAAAACTCTTACCCTCGCAAATCACATCAAAGCCATTTTTGGCAAATATCTCTTGTAATTTGCTATATTCTAATGAGCTTACAAAGTCTATATCTTTTGGGCTATCGCCTATTAGCACATCTCTTAAAGCCCCACCTACAATACAAGAATTATCATCGTATTTTATTAAAATATTCACTACCTCGTGCAATGTTTTGTTATTAAAACTATCTAAAAAATCTTGTATTTTACTCTCGCTATCAATTCTAAGTTGCAATAATTCTTTTGTTTTTTTACTTTTTGCATTTTGCAAACAAAGAGTATTTGAGCATAGAAGCTCGTAATCTGCTTGCAAGTTTTTATACTCTTGTTTTTGCTTATCGTTTAATAAATTTTGTTTATGTTTAAAAAAGAGAGTTTTTAGCTCTTGTTTTAGATAGTTTTGTATAAACATTTATATATTTAGCCTTGTTTTTTCTTATTATATTTAATTTATATAAACAAACAAGAAATAAGCAACAAAAGATAAAAACTATGAGCTATACTACTCGCTAATGGTTATTCTATTTCTAAAAGATAGTGCTTTTATTATATGCTCTTTTTGTATGTTTTTACTGCCTGCTAAATCGCTTATGCTTCTTGCTACTTTTAGCGTTTTGTTTATTGCTCTAAAACTAAGATTAAACGAATGTATAGCCTTATCTAAAACACCTTGTGCATCATCTTCTAATGCGCAATATTTTTGTATATCTTTATCATCTAAATTGCCATTTAACACACTCTGCCCTCTTTGTTTTTGGGCTAAAAAGCCTTTAAACACCATTTTGCGCATAGCTTTTGAACTATATGTTGGCCCATCATCGCTACGGCTCTCATCCATATTTACAAATAAATCTATCCTATCCATTATGGGGGCTGATAGTTTGTTTTGGTAGCGTCTAAGCTCTATATCACTACATCTGCAATTTTTATTTGCACTTAGCAAATTGCCACAAGCACAAGGATTCATAGCACCTACAAAAGTAAAATTGGTATTGTATTTTACTTTATTATTTACTCGCGAGATTGATACAATGCCATCTTGAAGTGGCTCTCGTAATGCTTCTAAAACAGATTTATTAAAATAAGGCAACTCATCAAAAAACAAAACTCCGTTGTTTGCCAATGCTATCTCGCCAATTTTTGTGCCACCTATCACCCCTGCTAATGATGAACTATGATGAGGCGATACAAAAGGTGCAATTGCTCTAAATATAGGCTTTTTCCCCTGCATATAGTCTAATTTTGCAATATCTAATACATCTTCTAAACTAAGTGGGGGCATAATATATGGCAAGCGTTTTGCTATCATACTTTTACCACTCCCCGGAGAGCCATTAAAAATAATATTATGCCCGCCAACTGCGCTTATAATAGATGCTCTCTTGGCTAATTCTTGCCCTTTAACATCTATAAAATCCAATGAATATTCATCTTCGTAATAGTATTTTTTATTATCAATTTCTATAAACTTACTATGCAAGCTCTCATTTTGAATTTTATAGCTATCTCTGTCGTGATTTTTTGGATTAAAAAATTCCATTGCCTCGGATATATTTTTAACTGCATATAGCTCTACATTTGGTATCTTTTTTAAACTCTCAGATGATTCTAATGGGGCTAATATTTTTAGAGGTGTATTTGCCTTTTTGCTCTGTGCAAGCTCTAAACAAAGTGGAAATATGCTTGAAGTATCTTTAAGTGCTCCATCTAAACCAAGCTCGCCAAATATATAAAAATCTTCAAAATTGTTTTGAATTCTATTGTTTTGAAGAGCAACCAAAAGCGCAATAGCTAAATCAAAATGAGAGCCATTTTTGTTTGCTTCGCTTGGGCTTAGGTTTATTATTATTTTTTTGGGCGGGAATTTAAAACCAATATAATCTAATGCTGATTTTACTCGCTCTTTTGATTCTAATATAGTTACATTTGCCATTCCTACGATATTAAAAGATGGCAGAGCAGATACAAATGATGATTCAACTTGAACTTTTAACAGCACTCCATTATTGTTAGTAGCACAATTTATTTGCTTCATAGCAATCCTTTTAAATGATTGGCTAAATTATACAAATATAAAAATATAAAAGGTAATTTTATTGCTAATTGCAATTATTTTTTGAAAGGTTTAAAATAAATCAGCAGTGCAGGAAGCAATACTAAATTGCAAACCATAGCAACCATAATGCAAAAAGATATTAAAAGTCCAAAATAAATTGTAGGAACAAAAGAGCTAAAAAGCAATACTAAAAAACCAGCAGATATTACGAGTGAAGTATTAAACATTGCCACGCCCGTATTGGAATGAGCGTTTTGCATACTATGCACATAATCATTGCTGTTTTTTAGCTCATAAGAATATCTATGCAAATAATGAATAGCATCATCCACGCCAATACCTAATGCAATAGCTGCTATGGTTATACTCATAATATCTAATGGAATATCCAACTCGCCCATCAAACCAAACAAGGCCGCAAGTGGGACAAGATTTGATGCAACTGCAATACAAGCGACTTTATAGTTTCTAAATAACAGCATAAAAACTCCAAACAAAATAATCACAACAAAAAACAAAGTTTTTATTTGTGAGCCAAATAGGCTTTGGAGCATATTGTTATATAAAATAAGCAAATTAGATAGCTTATAGCTTTTAGAGCTTTTATCAACTTCTAAGAATTTGTTTAAATCGTTTTTTATAGAACTTATTAGCTCATCTCGCCGTAATTTTGGTGATGAGTCTTTTATTCTAACTCTTATTCTTGCTTCATTGTTTTGTATGTTTAGATATGGCTCAACCAATGTTTGTTTGTATTTATCTGGTATTTTTGCATATAAGACTCCAACTTCAAATGGTGTTAGTTTTTCACCATCATTAAAATCCTCTGCTACTAAAATAAGAGAATGAAGCGATAAAACCTTGCCTATAAAAGGTTTGTTTTGCAAATAATTATGCACTTTTTTGATGGTATCTAATTTATCATTATCAAACCAATAAGCTCCGATATTTGCTTGATTAGTATTATCATCTTGCTCTATTTCATCTTCATAATCAAATTCTTCTTCATCTAATGCAACTTCGCTCCCATCTGTGCTATCTGTGCTATTTGCTATCTGAGTAGTTGTGCTAACTTCGCTTATTTGCTCTATATATGCCTTGTCTTTGTCGAATTTGATAATAATATCAAGAGGCGTTGTGCCACCTAATTTTTCATCTATTTGTTTTAGCCCTTTATAAATAGAGCTGTTAGATTTAAAATAATTTATAAAACTATTCTCTACTACTAATTTAGCAGAGCCCATAATTCCAAGCACAACAACTACAACAGAGAGTGTAAATATTATTTTTGGATATTTTTCTACAAAATAGCTCAAATTCGCAGTTGCTATATTTTTTGAAGGAATTGGCATTATATTGCTTTTGAACATAAGTAATATTGTAGGAAAAAGCAAATACAACGAAGTAGCACAAACAATAATGCCTATGCTCATTATAAAACCAAAAGACATAACTGGTAAAATATTGCTAAATATCAAAGAACTAAACCCTGCAATTGTAGTAATAACAACAAAAACCATAGGGCTAAACATAGAACCCATTGTGGTTTTTATTTTTTGTGGATAATTAAGAGAATTGTCTTTGGATAGTTCTTTTAATTTTATAATCAAATGCAAGGTTAAAGAAATAGAGACTATCAGTAAAAATGATACAAAGTTAGAGGAGATGACGGTTATTTTTATGCCCAATAATGAGATGATAGAGCTAGTAACTACAAAAGAAAATACAGCAATAATAATTGGCAAAAGAACAAAAATAATATTTCTAAAAAACAAATAAAGCACAAAAACCATCATTATAAACACCAAAAAACCAAAAAATGCTAAATCAAATTTGATAGACTCTATCAAATAATCCACAAGCATAGACACTCCGCCAAGCACCAAATTAGCATTGTTTTTATGCTTTTTTATGATGGATTTTATTTGCTCTAACACTATATGGTTTTGAGTATTACTCAAATGTGGTTTTAGAGTAATTAAAATAGCACTTACTCTAAAATCATAACTTACTAAATTTTGTTTATACACGGCGTTAGATAAAAACTCTTTTTTGGCTAATTGCTTGTCTATCTCATTAGATAGCAATGTAGGAACATTTCCACTTAAAAGTTGCCCCAAAGATACATTAGATGATTTAAGCAATGGAACATTTAAAATAGACATTACGCTATCTACATATTTTAAAGCTTTTAATTCATTTGTTATGTTTTGCAATATCTTGATTGATGAATTTGAGAGCATATATTCTTTTGGCTCATACACCATAACCAAAGTATCGCTTACATCATTGTAGTCTTTTGAAACTTTTTGAAAATATTTATAGTCTTTATCGCCATCAACCACCAAAGTATCGCCACTTGCATCAACTTGCAAATTGAATGCAAAGATATTTAAAACAACAAAAGCAAACATTATAAAAAGCAAAGAAGCCCTATAATGCTTGTAAATTGCGAAATCATATAACCAAAAAAATACCTTGCTTAGCTGTATAAAAAAAGTTTTTGAGTGTTCAAATATTTTTGTGAGCATTTATTGTTATTGTATTATTTTACTTTTGCTACTTTTTTGGCTAAATTGCTTAAAAACTTGTCAATTCCATTTGCTCTTATAGCTTGTTTAAACTGCGCTCTATATGATTTTGTAATGCTTATACCAAGCAAAGATACCTCATATATCAAATATCTGTTTTTGTTTTTTCGCTTTGTTTTTGTTTTATACATTTTATATACAATATCATTTACATTTGTAGGAGATACTATATCTACTTTTGCGATAAATTTATTTTTTTTCACTCTTTTGATATTGCCAATAACTATTTTTTTATCTTTACTGAACTTATAAAATTTACCCATATATGATTGTCTAAGCAATTTTCTAAAAACCCTCACATATAGCTTTTTTTGTTTTTTATTTAACCTTTTGTAATCTCTGCCAAGTGCAAGACGAGACATAACTTTATAATCAAACACTCTATCAACAATTACAACAAATTTTTTATCTTTAGCGCTTTTGCTGAGAGTTTTATCTAACACTATCTTTGTAATCTCATCGCTATCTACTTTTAGTTGTGCTCTTATATTTGATATATCATCATTTGCAAATATATTAGTTGCAAAAAACAATATAGATATTAAAGATATTATTTTTTTCATTTTTACTCCATTTGTTTTTGTTTATTTTTTTAATGCTCTATTAAATAATCTCTTCTTTGCTCATAAGCATTTTGAAAATAATAATAAGGCTCTCCAATGGCATCTTGCTTGATTGTATCAAAATAATCTATATAAAAAGTTGCTTGATTAAATTTATAAAACACATTAAGCCCCATAGCATCTAATGGTGTTATTTTCTCATACAAAACATAATCGCTATAAGCATCTGCAAACATAGACAAAGAATCTCGCAAATTAGATGGTCCGATAAATGGTAACACAACAGGAAAGCCACTACCAACTCCCCAATACCCAAGAGTTTGACCAAAGTCTTCGCTATGTCGTGGCAGACCTATATGTTTGGCAACATCAAAAAAGCCAAAAATACCAACAGGCACATTAACAACCACTCTAAGCGTTTGCTTTGTAGCCTCTTTGAACTTTAATTGCAACAAATGATTTGCAAATGAAGTTGGGAAGAATGCCAAATGAAACATATTGTCAATACCTTCTCTTACAAAAGATGGCACTACATACATATAGCCCTTTATTATAGCAATAGACACATCAGAGTTTGCGTTAAATCTGCTCATCCAAATATTATAACCTTCCAAAGGATCAAACCTTGATTGCTCGTCGTCTTGCGCATCTTGTTCCTCTTCATCAAAATCAAACTCTTGCTCTTGTGAGCTATCCTTAGAATTTGAAGGTAAAGCATCTGTGTTTGAATCTTGCGCATAGATATTTACACCACCAAACAAAAACAAAAAAAACAAAAACAAAAAAAAGCGTCTCATACTTGTTAGTCCATTAAATAAATAAAAATATTAAGTGGTATAATAGCATATTAAAGGATTTTTAATGGATATATTTTTACAACAAGCAAAAAAAACTTCAAAAAAGTTAGCCCTTTTAGATGAGCATACAAGAGATAATGTTTTAGAAGATATGGCACAAGCCCTGCTTGATAATTGCGATTACATTTTAGAACAAAACCAAAAAGACATACAAGATGCCACGACTAATAATGTAAAACCAAATTTATTAGATAGATTGCTTTTAAACAAAGACAGAATACAAGGTATGAGCGATAGTGTGCGAGAGATTGCAAAATTAAAAAGCCCACTTAACCAAACACAAAAAGGTTGGATAAGCCCAGATGGGCTAAAAATTAACAAAATATCTGTGCCTATTGGTGTGATTGGGATTATTTATGAATCAAGACCAAATGTTACAAGTGAATGCTCTGCTCTGTGCTTTAAAAGCGGAAATGTTTGTGTGCTAAAAGGCGGAAAAGAAGCTATACATTCTAATGTGGCTATTGTAAAAGTGTTGTGTGATGTGCTAAAAAAACACAATATTGATGCAAATACAATATCTCTTTTGCCTGATTATAGCAGAGATGGTGTTATGAATTTAATCAAACAAAATAAATATTTAGACCTTATCATACCAAGAGGTGGGGCTGAGTTTATTAAGTTTATTGAGCAAAACTCTAATGTGCCCATTATAAAACAAGACAAAGGCGTTTGCCATACTTTTATAGATGTGCATTGTAGTAGCAAAATGGCAATTGATATAAGTGTCAATGCAAAGACAAATAGACCAAGTGTATGTAACGCCATGGAGTGCTTGCTTGTGCATAAAGATATTGCAAATTTGATGCTACCAGCACTAAAAGATAGGTTTGATGAAGAAGGCACTTTATTAAAAGGCTGTGAGATTACAAGACAATACATAGATGTGCAAGCAGCTTGCGAGGATGATTTTGGAAAAGAGTTTGGAGATAATATATTGGCAATAAAAGTGGTAGATGATGTGCATTCTGCCATAAAACATATTGAGCAATACGGCTCTAATCATAGTGAATGTATTGTAACAAACGATATAAACAATGCGAATGAGTTTTTGGCAAGTGTGGATAGCGCTTGTGTGTATGTGAATGCCTCTACTAGGTTTAGTGATGGTTTTTCATTTGGTTTTGGTGGTGAGATTGGGATTAGCACAAGTAAATTGCACGCACGAGGACCTATGGGGCTTAATGAGCTAGTTAGCTATAAATATCAGATTATTGGGCAAGGGCAGATAAAGTAACAAACAAGGTGGCTATATCGCCTAATAAATATCTAAAACATTCTCATCAATAAGTTTTATAAAAAAAAGATTTACCTTGCCTCTGATATGTAAGCCATCATGTCTAAAAAAATAAGCACTAAATTTATAATAATCATTGATATTATAATATTTAATATTTTCATCACTTGCTAATAGTTGGTTATAAATGAATACTCCTTTTTTAATTGTTTTTAGATGCCAAAACAAAACTATTTGGCCCTTGTTTTGTTTGGTCGTTTAAAACCACACCAGATTATATTGCATTATATTATTTAGAATATCTGCCTCTAATAGAATTTAAGACCACCAACAAAGATGATATAGACATACATATAGCAGCAACCACAGGAACAATATATCCCATTAAAGCAACAGGTATTAGTGTAAGGTTATAGCCAAATGACAAAGCCAAATTTTGTTTTATGGTTTTTGTATATATTTGCGATATATCAATCAGGCTGATTATATTTGATAAATTAGTATTATTTAGCAATATCTCACTAGATTGCACGGTCATATTCTCGCTACTAGCAAAAGAAACAGATATATCACTCTCATTAAGAGCTAAAACATCATTTAACCCATCGCCCACCATAGTAACCACTTGTGCGTCTTTTCTTTTTGCTTTGATAAACGCTTGTTTGTCTTCAACACTCATATTTGCTTTATATTCAATGTTTAAAATATCGGCTATATTTTTGGTGGCTTTTTGATTATCTCCACTTAATATAATACATTTAACATCTCTTTGTTTGAGCTTATTTATCACCTCTATTGCTTCGTTTTTTAAGTGATCTGCTAATTTAAAATGCCCAATATACGCTCCATCTACCCCAATATAACACAAACTTGCATTTGTATTTATTTCACTACATCGTATATTGCAAGTTTTCAAATATTCTTTATTGCCTAACACAAACTCTTTTGAATCTATTTTTGCACTAATGCCTCGTGAAGCAATTTGTTCAAATGATGCGATACTCTTTTGATCAATATTTGGATAATTAAGCTCAATATATCTAACAACAGCTTGTGATATAACATGGTTTGATTTAGAGCATAGAGCATATATAAATGGCATATATTTTTTATCTATATCGCAACTAATTACTTTAAAATCGCCATTTGTAAGAGTGTTTGTTTTATCAAAAACAAAATATTTGCTTTTTGAGAGCTTGTCTAACACACTTGTTTTTTTGCAAATTATATTTGAGCCAACTAATGAGTTTAGTGCCACAATAGATGATATGGGTATAGCAAGGGCAAGAGAACAAGGGCAAGATATAACTATAACAGAAATAGCTATTATAAGCGCTGTGTGAAGATTATCAAAATAACCCCAAAATAAAAATGCACATAGAGCCAAAAGCAATATGGTAATGGTAAAATAACTAGCCACAATAGCCACCATGTCTTCATAGTGGTGTTTTAGTATATCTTTATCTTGCAATAAACACGAGAGCTTACCCAAAAATGAATTTTTTGCAGTTGTAGTGGCTTTATAAACTATTGTTTTATGCTCGCTATCATCTATGTTTATTAAAGTATAACCACTAACCACTCTATCGCCTACTTTTTTTAGCACCCCTTTGCTCTCGCCATTTACAACACTTGCATCAAAATATCCACCACCTTTTGTTATAACCCCATCTATAACAAGCCTCTCATTTGGCTCAATGCTTATCAAATCTCCCTCTCTTATAAGCCGTGGCAGTGTTGGTGCTATGTGGTTATTATCTTTTTGCACATTAACCATCGCCGGCATAGATGCAATGTTGCTTAGCAATTTAGATGATTTTTGTTTTGCCAAAAGTTCTAAATATCTACCAAGTAAAACGAATGCAATAATCATAATACAAGAATCAAAATAGGTTTCATTATTATACTTGCTTATGAAATTATCAAAATACAAACGCTCACCTACACCAAACATTACCCACAGAGAATAAATATAGCTAAGCATAGCACCCAAATAAACCAAAAATTCCATATTGACAACGCGGTTTTTAAGCCCCGCATATGCTTTTTTGGCAAAAGTGGCGCCACTATAAAAAATAACTAAACTAGCTAACACAAACTCGCCCATATGCATAGCAAACTTTGAGCCCTCATCCATAAAACTCAAAAGCCCACTATATTTGGCAACATCTATCATCATCACATTAAAAACACCAAAAAATGCAACCCACAACTTAGATAAATAATCTTGCTTTTGCTCTTGTATGGCTTGTATGGCAACATCATTAGTGTATGCATATGCTTCGTAGCCTATGGCTCTTATTGTATCTACTATGGTGCTTGGCTTAATAATGCTCTCATCATATGTTATGTTTGCTGTGTTGTAGGTGGTATTGATATCGGCTTCTATAATGCCGTCTTGTTTTAATAGTGCATTTTCATTTAACCACACACAAGCAAAACAGCTAATACCCTCTATATAAAATGTGCATTTATGGTAGCCATCTTTGGTAGTGGTTATAAACTCTTCCCTAAAAGCTTCTGAGTCAAATGTTTTGCTATCTATTTGGCTCGTTGGAGTGTTTCCTATTTTGCTTGATTTATGTTGCGATCTTTTGATATAAAAGCTATCTAAGTTTTGGTTTTTGAGAAAATTATAAATATGCTCGCATTTAGATGAGCAAAAAGAATGCTCTGTGTTTTGGTTGGTTATTTCTTGCTGACAATGAAGACATTTGCTCATTTACATAAACTAATGCATAGGCATATGAGCCATCGTATGCCCCATTTTGCCCATCATTATCATAACACCTTTGAATATTGTAAAAAGCCCAAATGCCATAAGCAAAAAGGAGCTAATGTAGCTAAATAATTGATTATATTTATCCCCTATAAAGCTAGTGCTAATCCCGAGCAAAAATAAAGCAGGTATTGTGCAAAGGGCAAAAATACCCATATACACCATTCCGCCAACAACAGAGCTAGCAGTTATAGCACTAGCCAAAAAAGCATACACAAGCCCACAAGGGATAAGCCCATTTAATACGCCAAAAACATAAAAGCTAAATGGAGTGTGTGATTTGAAAGTCTTAAAATGTATTTGCTTAAATAAACTTGTGTTTAAAAGATCAAAATTTAGCCATTTTAGCTGTTTGATGCCACCAATAAACGACATACCAAGTATTAGCATAAACACGCCAAGTGCTATAAAAATACCACCCTTATAAAACGAATTTATAAAAATTACTTGACCCAGAGCACCAAAAATGGCACCCAAAAACACATAAGATGTGCTTCTGCCTAATCCATACAAAAGATGCATTAAAGACTTGTAAGCCACACTCCAATGTGGGAGTATTTTTACGCTTGTGTAAGAAAATACAAAACCGCCACACATTGATATGCAATGACTGAATGATCCAACGATGGCTAATGGTATGAGAGCTAAAAAATCAATATTCATTATTACCTTGTTTTATTTGTAGTGGGAGTTTGTTTATTTTGTTGTTTTTGTTTGTTTTGTTTGTTTTCAAGCTCTATTGCATTAGCCAAATCTTGTGGGCTATCACAAAGTGGGGATTCAAAGCTTTTTTCTAAATCTTTAAAATAAGTTTTTCTAAATAATGTTACGGCAATAAGAAGCAAGGATATGGCAATAAACGCTGAAATAAGTAACATCAACGATGCTGTATCGCCACTATCCATAACTAATCCTTAATGTTGTGGGAAAATAAAAACACCATCTTTAATAACTTTATTTTGCTTGTTATCAACATCGTAAGCTATTATTTTTATTTTTATCTCGCCACCTGTGTATTTTGATAAAAGTTTTTTATCAATGCTAAGTGCCACAATCTTTTTTGCCAATTTTTTTGGTTTTATTGTAATTGGCGAACTTGGTTTTAATATCTTAATGTCTTTGTTGTCTATTTCAAAATAATAAGTGTGTTTTTTGTTATCAGTGTTTTGGAACAAAAATAAATATGCATTATCTATTGTTGTGTCTTTATTTATATAAAGCTGTGCTGTTCTGTTGATATTTAGCTCAAAAGCGTTTTTAATACCAGCATTATAAATAAGTAATCCGATAATAATACCAATTGCCACGATATAAGCTATTGTTTTTGTTCTAAATATATTTGTTTTGTTGTTTCTGTTTATACTAGATTCACTATTCCAAGTAATTAGGCTTTCTTTGCCCATTTTACCCATTACATCGCTACAAGCATCAACACATTCCAAACATTCAATACATTCAATTTGCAAACCCTTTCTGATATCAATACCAGTAGGACATACTTTCACACATTGCTCACAAGCTATACACTCTTCATCGCCTGTAAAATCTTTTTTTCTGTTTATAACTTTTTTGCCATCTTTATAAATGCTACCACCACGAATAAGGTTATAAACCGCGGTAAATGTATGCTGATCGTATATAACACTCTGAACTCTAGCATAAGGACAAGCATAGATACAAAAGTTTTCTTTTGCTATAGTTACCAAAAGTATTGTCATAAATACAAAAAACAACCAAAATACAAAAAGTGTTGGGTGGTTGCTTATGTCAAATATGTTTTCAAAAAAATAATCATAAGGCACAAAATAAAGTAAAAAATCAGCAGATATAACAAATGACATAAGTATAAAGATTATATAAGACACTACTACTTTAACTTTGTTTATTGTTTTGTCGTAGTTTGGCTCTCGTCTTTTGTCAAATACATTTCTTCTTAGTCCTAATAGTTTTGTTTGAATTAAATCTCTAAACACATATCTAAAAATAGTTTGAGGACACATCCAACCACACCACAAACGACCAAGCACCGATGTAACGCCAAAAATACCTATAAATATAAGCATTACCAAAAATGGCATCATATGCAACTCTTGCACACTAAAAATACTTCCGCCTAAATGGAACTCTTTATCAACAAATGAGAGCAAGAAAATATGCCCACCATTATCAAATGTGATAAATGGCATACCCAAAAGTAAAACAGTAATTACTCCAAACCCTATATGTCTCTTTGTTAAAAATTTCATTTCCATCCTTAGTTTATTTTATGTTTAATTTTATTTGTTTATATATGATCAATTCTCTATTGATGTCGTCTGCGCTAATTGTAACATTAACTCTAAACTCTACTATCCATTGGTGAGCCACATTCAAATTATCTACTTCAAATGAATAAATATGCTTATCATCATCTGATATTGCTTTTAGAGTTTTATTATATTTATTTGTATAAGAAGTAGTAAGCAATGCTTGTGGGTTGCTTGTTTTAATATCAATATTAGGGTTTTGTTTGATGATTTTTACTATAACTTTATTTTGTAATGCTTGATATTCAATCTTGCAATATTTATCAAAAAATTCTTGATCTTCTTTTATTTTATTTATATTAAAATCCAAACTCGCACGATTTTGCAAGAATGTTGTCTCATACTGAGTTGGCACAGACTTTGATTTATACACAGTCCAACCAAGAAGATACAAACCTGTCAAAAATACAAGCAAAAATACGGTATTTATTAATTTCATTATGATGGTAACCTTTTTATTTGTTAGTTTTTAAATCTTGTATATACAAAAGCTATGGCTATAATACAAAATATAATATACATAAAGCTTCTAAAAGCATCAAAAAAGTTTTTGCTTTCGTTGTTGATAGCGCTTTGCAACACAACACCTTTATGCTTAGCAATATTTTCTGCTACTTCGCTATATCCATTTAAACAAGCAGCTGAGTATTTAGATGACAGGGAGTTTTTATCATATCCTGCCAAAAATGGAATCATATAATCATCTAAAACATCATCTTTATTTACAAAACCACTAATATCTTTGCTTGATATTAAATCTATCTTTTTAATATCTAATGCAATAGAAATTAAAACAGACTCTTCATTGTCAAAATTTGGTATTTGTTGTTTTGTTTTTTGTATATGTTTTTTGATGTCTTTATCTAAAGCATTGTTGTGGATAGATATGTATATATTATATTTTGTTTTATTATAAAGCTCGTTGCCTATTTCATTGAGCTTTACTATCGTTTTAGGCAGAAGTAAACCCTCATCACCTAAAACAAAGTTTTTTTGCAAATCTTTTGCAAAAGAAATATGCAAAAAGCAAAAAATAGCAATTAAAGCATATAATACTTTTCGCATATTTAATTTTTTATTCTATATAGCAAAAAGCAAGAATGTATCTGGAAATAAAAACAAAATCCCAGTTGCTACTGCAAGAGCTATAAGACCCACGACTATTATATTTTCTAACATTTTATTTTCCTTCTAACTTATAAAATTTATTCATATCATTGCCGTTAGCTTTAAGTCCGTGCAAACTTGTATCTATAGAGTAATAATTAACAGCTTCATTTTGTTGAACTTTAATAGCAGTCCATTGTAATATAACAGCTGTTGCTACCAACCCAACTACGGCAATAAGGTATCCGCTTAACCCACCAAATTTAAAATATTGTTTCATTGTTGTCCCTTAGTTGTTTTTTAAGTTATAAATATATTCGTTTAATGCTGCTTTTTCAGTATCGCTCATTTGTTTAAACGCCGGCATAATACCTATTTTGCCTTTTCGTCCAGTGTTTAGAGTTGATACAACCAAATGTCTTAAAGATGGTGCAACATTTGCTATTCCATTACCATCTGCACCATGACAACCAGCACAAACAGCATAACCAGCTTTACCAGCTTCTATCAAAGACTCATCAACATTTTTGTTGCCAAAGAACTCTTTAGATACATAGTTAGCAATTGCTTTAGCCGTATCTCCACTAGCCATTCCAGGAGGCATCATCCCCATAGAACCACTAGAACCCTTTGCGATAACATCTTCTATATGTTTAACGCTTCCCCAAGTTGTTAAGTCTCTAGCTTTACCATTTTGACCATCTGCTAAAACACCATGACAAATAGCACATTGAACAACATAGATACTCTCACCCATATTGTTTAATTCTTCTTTGTTGTTTTTAATGCTTGCAAATTTTTGCTCAAATTTTTTGTTGTAAGATAACACTTCTTCGTTATATTGACCAATTTGCGAAAACGAAAATGTAGGGAATCCTACAAATAAATATATAAAAGCAAATATTATAACAAGAATATGAGCTACCATCCAGCCAGTTGGTGGTCTGTTTAAAAATTCTTTAATGCCATCCCACTCTCCCGGTGCGTACTCGCCTTCTGCTTTGTCGTTTTTTATTTGGTTAGCATATTTTAATGCTACACCAAAAGTTGCTACAAGCATAACCACTGCAAACACTATTGTTGCAGAGTTTATAAAGCTATCTCCTACCATATCTCCTGTATAGTAAAGAATTATCCCCATAAGTATAAGCGATAAGCTTACACCGTATATTATTAATTTTTTCATTTAATCCTCTTTTTTTGATGTATTTATAGTAGATGAATCTAAATTATCATCTATTGCTAAATTGCCTAATTTTTCATAATCAGTTGTGCCTTTTGCATCGCTTCTATACATATACCATATATAAGAATACAAGGCATACACACTAATAGCCAATGCTATAAGGTGTGAGTATTGCAAAATTGGCTCTAATATTGCATAAGACATTATTTTAATGAGTTCAAGTACGCAATCAATGCAACTATTTCAGGTATTTTACCTTCATCTAACAATGCTTTTACTTCTTTGCTCTGCATATGTTTAGCTATCTCTTTTGCTTGCGATAGAGCCTCTTCTTTGGCGCTTGATAGATCGCCTAAAACAGGCATTCCAGCTTGACCATAAGGCACATTAAAAACTGTTTTTACAGTATAAGCCTCAGCATAAGCAGTATCTATATCAGCAATATTAGTAAACATATGCGGATACTTAGGCATAATAGAGCCTGGAGAAGTCGATTTTGGCTCTAACATATGATATTCATGCCAATCTGTTGTTCGGTAGTTTCCTACTCTTAACAAATCTGGTCCTGTTCTTTTAGAGCCCCATAAAAATGGTCTATCATAAGCGTATTCACCACTTAGAGAGTAATGACCATATCTAGCAGTTTCACTCTTAAATGGTCTAATAAGTTGTGAATGACAAGCATTACAACTTTCTTTGATATAAACATGTCTTCCTGCAAGTTGCAATACAGTGTATGGCTTAGTGCCAACTAATGGTCTTGCCGATTTGTAAAAGTTTGGCAAAAGCTCTACAAGCCCTGCAAAAGTAATAAATATAATAATCCCTATAGACAGCCCGAGCGGTCTTTCTTCTAACCAATGAAACATTATGCAACTCCTTGTACTGGTGTAGCGTTAGCTGGTTCTTCTTTTAGAACCTTTCCGCATTTGATTGTTTTGTAAATATTGTAAGCAAACAAGATAAAACCTATAAGATACAATAGCCCTCCAACACCTCTAATCACATAATAAGGGTGCAAAATATTAACAGTATCAATAAAAGAGTATAGTAAAACACCATATTCATCCACTGCTCTCCACATCATACCTTGAGTAATGCCAGATATCCACATAGATGAGAAGTATAAAACAACACCTATTGTTTGAAGCCAAAATTGTGTCTCTAATAGTGTGTTAGAGTAAAGCTCTCTTTTAAATATACGAGGAGTCATATGCAATAATGCTGCAATAATCATAAATCCAACCCAACCTAATGTTCCATCGTGAACATGGCCTACAATCCAGTCTGTAAAGTGCGCAATTGCATTAACAGATTTAATAGCTTGAAGAGGTCCTTCAATGGTTGATAGCATATAAAAAGTAGATGCTAACATCATAAATTTCAATAATACGCTATCTTGCAATTGGTTCCATCCACCTTTCATTGTCAAGAAAATGTTAATAGCACTACCCCATGAAGGCAAGATTAAAACAATAGACATAACAGAGCCCAAAGTTTGCATCCAATCAGGTGCAGTTGAATAAATTAGGTGGTGTCCACCTGCCCAAATATATACAAATATCAATCCCCAGAATGCAAGAAGAGATAATTTATAAGAATAAACTGCTCGTCCTGCTTCTTTTGGTAAAAAGTAGTACATCATACCAACGATAGGCAAAGTAAAAACAAATGCAACTGCATTGTGCCCATACCACCATTGAACCATAGCGTCGTTACTTCCTGCATACATAGAAACACTATGCCAAACACTACCAACACCTGATACAAAATAAGTAGGAACTTCTGAGTTATTAAAAAGGTAAAGCATAGCCACACCTAAGAATGTAGCCAACATATACCATACAGACACATATAGAGATTTTTCTCTTCTTACAGCTAACATAGCATATATAGAAGCACCCCATAATAACCAAACAATAACCACAAGTATATCAAGTGGCCATTCTAACTCTGCATATTCTTTAGATGTTGTAATCCCTAAAAATAAAGTTACAACACCCACTAATAGAGTAAAAATATACAAATAAAAATGAACATATCCTATTTTTTGTATAGCTGGATGCTCCGCTAATGATATTTTAAACAATCTTGGTCCCATATAATACCAAGATGCAAAAACACCGCTTAGAGTAAAACCAAAAATAATACCATTTGTATGTATAGGTCGTAGCCTTCCAAATGTTCCGTATTCTCCTAATAAATTACTAAGTTCAGGAAAAGCTAATTGAAATGCAATAAGCACCCCAACAACCATTCCTATAATCCCAAAAGCAATAGTCGAAAATAAAAATAGCTTAGCTATTGTATAGTCGTATTGCACGCTTGCTGTCTTTGACGCCATATAAATCCTTTAAAATAAATTATAACCAACGGGCTACATAAGTATTCTATTCCTATAAAAATAAAACTAACCTTAAACAAAACACAAACAAAAGTGCTTTAAAAAAGGCTAAAAAAGTCTTTTATATGCTTTTTGTGTGCATAAATAAACAAATTTAGATTTTGTAATAAAAACAAGCATAAATATATGATGTATTTTGCAAATTAACTTTTTACAATAAAATGCTTTTTTGTGCATTCTTGCACCCAATATAATATTACATAGTGTAGCTTTTAGCTTTATTTTAAAATTCCTACGCTTAAAGCCATATACTATTTTACAGATTATTAATGCAAATAAATGAAAATGGCGTTTTAACCATACTTAACTCAACTTAAATAAACACAAAAATGTTTATTGATTGTCTAATTCTTTAAAGGCTCTTTGTTTTTGTTTTTCAATTTGTGCCTGATGTGCTTTGTAGGCTTGCAGATTAGACGAGTTGCTACCACCACAACCTATTAGAGCAGAGCCTAATAGCACAACGCCTAAAACAGCTTTTAATAATTTTATTATTTTTTGCTTCATCTAATCTCCTTTATATAAAGTATTATATTTTATTAATACTTAAAAGATAAATTAAGTCTATCTATATAAATCCCATTCATTAATTGTGCCATCTGCACTACCTGAATATATGTATTTGCCATTAGGAGATATAGCTAAAGATTGTATATCTAACTGTCCTGTAAATGTTCTTATTAGTGTTTGATTTTGCATATTCCAAAGCTTGATTGTATCATCACTACTGCCTGATATAATATATTTTTGATTAGGAGTGATTAACAATGCATTTATGTCATTAGAATGTGCATTTATTGTAGCATTTAAAGAGCCTGTGGCTATATCCCATATTTTAATACTATCATCACTACTACCTGATACTATGTATTTACCATCTTTGGTTAAATCAAGAGTATTAACCGCCCCGGTATGACCTGATAATGTCATAGCCAAAGAGCCATCTGTAATATTATATAGTTTAATATCGCCATTTAGATCACCGGCTATTATATATTTACCATCTGTGCTTACCTTTAATGCGTTAATTTTAGTTGCTGTGGAGATATTTTTATCGCTATCGCCATTAGTGCCCCAAATGCTTATCATTCTATCACTACCCGCAACTATATGGGTATTATTTATATATGCTGAGCTATATATGCCATATGAGTGCTTGTAAGTTTTATTTACTATTCCTGTATTTATATCCCAGAGCTCCAAGCTTGCATCTTGTGAGCCTGATATCATATGCATTCCATCTTGACTCATAGTTAAAGTATACACCCAATTAGTGTGGTTCGCAAAAGTTCTATTTTCTGCCATACCTGTTTGTATGTTCCACTTTTTAATTGTATTATCTTTACTACCTGAGAATAAATATTTACCATCGCTTGACATAGATAGAGCTAATACCGACAAAGTATGGTTAGAAAAAGTTCTAAGAGATACCCCATCTTGAGTTGAAATAGTAGGCACAGCTTCAAAGTCTATAATTTTAATTTCATTTAAAGCTTGTGCAGATAAATCTTCTATATCTGCTTTTATATTAAGCACATATTTTTTTGTGGTATTCCATATATTATTATTAGGGCTAAAAACAACTACATCTTTTATAGTTTGTAAATTACCAGCTACTACTCTTATGCCATCACTTACAAATATTGTGCTTGCATTAACTGTGCTTGCATTAACCTCTTTTGAAAAAGTAATAATAAGGCTTTGGTTGTCCATAATTTCATTATTGAGTATATTTGTTTTTATAACATTAAAAACTATATTTACATTAAATTGATTAAGATATATTGTAGTGTTATATGTAGCTGTCAAATTGGTTCTATCAGTTACCGTCAAACTAAGCTCACCTGTGATGGAGTCATCAAAATTGCCCATTACTAAAATATCTGAGCTATCATTTGCAATTGTAACATTAGCAGAAGTGCTAAAAGGGGTAAAAGTCCACTTATATTTTAAATTAGATAAGTTTTCATCATCAGTTAGGGTGGCACTAACTTTTAAAAATGTTTTATTATTATTGTCTCTATCAAAACTAAAGCCCTTTATTGTTGGTGCAATTGCTATTGTGATATTGGCATCAGATGTTTGTTTTGTAACAAAAGTTGTGTTCAAAATTCCACCTTTTTGATTGTTTAGCTCAATTGAATGTATAAATGTCCCAATTGCAAATTGAGTATAATTTAGCTCAATTGAGCCTTTACCACTGCTATCTAAAACCAATAGCCCCTGAGAGTTTGTAAAGCCAGGGTGGTTGATATCTTTAGACACTCTGTATAAAATATTATAATTAGCGTTTGAGTTAGAATTATCTACGATATTTAAAACAACACCATTGGCTTTTAGCACTACACTATCTAACTGAGGAACACTATTTGGATTGCCATCGCTTAATGGAAAAATATTTATATAAACTTGTGGGTTTTCACCTGTTAAAGTTTCATCACTAAAACCATCATAAATTTTAACATCATTTTTATCATAAGCTTGTGCTTGAAACCTTAAAGGTTTATTTGTGGGGATATTTTTTAGCATAATCACCCAATTGCCTCGTGATGTCTTGCTAAATGGCTGAGATTTTGCATAATAGTGTTTATTGTTATCTACAATATCCAGTGTAATAACATCAATATCATTATAGCCTCCTAAAACACCATTTAATAAAATATCTTGTCCTATTGTAATTGTTAATTGAGTTAGTGGGGTTTTTGATTGTGGCCCAGAGCTATCAGAACAAGCACCAAAACCTATAATAATAGATACCATTACAATAAATGCTTTAACTGCCATCTTTGATATTTGTGAAAACATTCTCTAAGCCTTTTGTTTTGTTTTTTAATATACTACCTTAAAATAAAAGCCATACACTCAAAATAGATGCCCTAAGAGATAAAAGGTTGGCAAACGCGCAGTCGTTTAAGATAATATTAAGAAAAGTTATCAGTTGATGGCTACAACTTGAATGTTGGGATGAATAGCTATTTGTAGCTTTTGTGCTACTAAGTTATTTAGAGTTGTATCTTTTGCTTTGCATCCCAAACAAGCACCATCAAATTTGACATATACTACACCATCTTGAATCTTATCAAGATAAATATCGCCTCTATCTTTTTGCACCAAAGGCCTAATATCACTCTCTAAAATGCTCTTTACTGGCTCTATTAAATCTTCATCGCTAAAAGGCATATTGTTACTCATTTATAATCCTTTGTGTGGTTGCGAGTTTGATGAGAGTATAGCACATAGGCATAAAAA
>CAZXTK010000007.1:28305-31679 GCA_964643665.1 uncultured Campylobacterales bacterium | reverse complement strand
ATGGTGGAACAAGCGACATACAAAGGTTGCAGATGATAAGCGATAGCGACACAAACCACAAAATACTTGCAATAAATGGCAACTTTGATGATGCACAAAGTGCTCTAAAAAGACTATTAGCTTGTGATGAGTTCAAAGACAAACTACAACAAAACAACACTTATTTATCTGTTGCAAATAGTGTGAATTTTGGGCGGATTGCTTTTCAGATTGTTTATCATATATACACTTATGCACAATTATTAGCCAACAACATAATCAAAAAAGGCGATAGCGTGAGAGTGGTGGTGCCTAGTGGTAACTTTGGCAATGCTCTTGGTGCGTATTATGCAAAGGCTATGGGTGTGAATATATCTAAAATTGCAATTTGCACAAACCAAAACAATGTTTTGAGCGATTTTATAAACAAAGGCATATATGATTTAAGAGGCAAAAAGCTAATAAAAACAAACTCTCCTGCTATGGATATACTAAAAAGCTCAAATGTAGAGCGAGTGCTTTATGAGCTTTTTGGTAGCAAGCGAACATCTCAATTTATAGATGAGTTTGAGCAAAATAAGTTTTATCAGCTAAACGACAACGAGATAGAAAAACTACAACAAACATTTGAAGCGTTTTGTAGCGATGATAAAGATTGCGCAAAAAGCATAAGCCAATGCTATGAGCAAAACAATTACATAATAGACCCTCACACAGCAACAGCGTTTAAAGCGTATGAGCACAAAACAAACAATAATGAAATAAATATAATATGCTCAACTGCCCATTGGGGCAAGTTTGCCCCGTTTGTAGCAAATGCATTGGGCAACAAAGAGTGCAATATAAGCGATGCAAAAGCTTGTGAGTTTATTGCTAATAGGGCAGATATTAAAATGCCTTCTTTTGTAAAAAGCCTTTTAAAAACAAGTACACAAGAGCCAAAAATAATAAATACCAACCAACTCTCAGATGAAATTTTTGAATTTTTAAAGACCAATTTATAATGCTATCTCGCCTAAACCCCTCTCAGCAAAAAGCAGCAACCCACATAGATGGACCATTGCTTATTTTAGCAGGGGCAGGAAGTGGCAAAACCACCACAATAACCACGAGGCTATCCTATCTTATATCAGCAGGGATTGACCCTAGCACTATTTTGACACTAACTTTTACAAACAAAGCAGCAAAAGAAATGCAAAACAGGGCTTATGATATATTAGATGATAATAATATAATACCCGCCACCCCTCCATTGCTTTGCACTTTTCATAAATTTGGGCTTTTGTTTTTGAGAATGCATATAGACAAATTGGGGCGAAAAAATAATTTTATAATCATAGATAGTGATGATAGAAAAAGAATCCTAAAAGACATCGCAAAAGGCAAGGACATTGCACCATCTATTTTGGGTGATGGAATATCTAAAATGAAAAACACTTGCTACAATAAAGATGAGGTTTTAAGCCTATATGCTAAAAAACATAGCAAACAAATACTAAAGCTAAACGAGAAATATGAAAAATATTTATTAAAAAATAATTTGGTAGATTTTGATGATTTGATACTGCTTCCTTATTTGATACTCAAAGAAAACAATAATAAATTTGCAAAAGAAATAAGCAATAAATATCAATATATAATGGTAGATGAATATCAAGACACTAACGAGTTGCAATATGAGCTACTAAAACTACTAACTACTTCTCATCAAAACATTTGTGTTGTTGGAGATGATGACCAGAGCATTTATGGGTGGCGGGGTGCAAATATTAACAACATATTAGATTTTGCTAAAAACTTTAAAAATACCACAACTATTAAAATAGAAGAAAACTATCGCTCTTGTGGCAATATCTTAAAAGCAAGTAATGCACTAATAGAATACAACACCAACCGACTTGGCAAAAAACTAATTGCAACAAAAGAAGATGGCAAAGAAGTAGAGCTTTTTGAATCAAAAGATGAAAAAGAAGAAGGCTCTAAAATAGTAAATAAAATAAAAGAGCTTGTAAAACAAGGTGCAAAAGCAAATGAAATAGCCATATTATTTAGAGTTCACGCGCTAAGTAGAGGTTTAGAAGATAGTCTGCACAGAGCAGGAATTAATTATAAGCTAATAGGCGGAGTTAGGTTTTATGAAAGAGCAGAGATAAAAGACTTTCTTTCATATTTAAGGCTAATTACAAAAAGCTATGATGATTTATTTTTAATAAGAGTAATCAACACCCCCAAAAGGTCAATTGGTGCAGTTAGTGTTGATAAATTAAAAGCGCAAGCTAAAAATGCCAATTCAACCATATTTCAATACCTAATAGATGTCTCAACACAAGAGCTTTCATCAATCGTTGGCATAAAAAATGTTAGAACCCTAAAAGTGTTTGTATCAAATATTTTAGATTTGCAAGATGAGTTAGCAAACAATCCATCAAATATGATAAGTTTATTTGATGATGTTTTTGAGTTTAAAGCATATTATGCTAATCGTTTAGATGGAGCAAATAGAGTAGCCAATATAGAGGAGCTTATGGGGTATTTAAGAGAGCTTTTAAACACCAAGGGGTTTGATCTAAAAGAGTTTTTAGACGAGCTATCGCTTGATACAACAAAAGAGAGTTTGGATAATGCAATCAACCTAATGAGCATACATGCCGCAAAAGGTTTGGAATACGAATATGTTTTTATTATTGGCATGGAGAATGGCTTTTTCCCAATGAGCAGAGATTATTTTGATGTAGATATCAACGAGGAGCGAAGATTGGCCTATGTGGCATTTACAAGAGCCAAAAAAGAGCTATATTTATCACAAGCTCATAATAGATTTTGCCAAGGACATAAAAGATCACTAAGACGAAGTCAGTTTTTAGTAGAATCAGGGATTATAAAAGGCTCTCTTGATTTAGATACTCTAATGCGTGATTCATCTACAAATGAAGGCTTTAAAAAAGATGATTTGGTAAAACATAGCATTTTTGGCATAGGAAGAGTTCTTAGTGTTGGAAAAGCTGGTGGCAATACTAAACTTAGCATCAAATTTGCAAGTGGCAACAAAGATATATTGTCTTCTTTTGTGCAAAAAATATAAAACATTTACAATGCATTTTCGCATTACTAAGTGGCACAATTTTATAACGGGGAGGAAGCACAATGAAAAAACCACAAACTATTACAGAGAAAATATTCTCAAACAAAGATAGCAAATATGTATATGCAGGTAATATTATAGATGTAGATATTGATATGATTATTAGAAGCAATTAGTTTTGTAGGTTTTGATTTTAGACTTTTAATAGCAACTTCAATTTGTTTCTATCTCTATCATATAGAGAAGTTTTTTCTTATCACTTCTTTTTCTTCGCCACTTCGTTTGCTCAGTGAAGGCTCTATGCCTTCTTTTT
>CAZXTK010000007.1:21999-28205 GCA_964643665.1 uncultured Campylobacterales bacterium | reverse complement strand
CTTCTTTTTCTTCGCCACTTCGTTTGCTCAGTGAAGGCTCTATGCCTTCTTTTTATTCGTTCGCTTTGCTCACTTAGAAAGAAGGATGAAAAAATTAAAATTAAAAAAGCATAAGAAATAAAACTAAACTTCTTACTAAGCAAGCAAAGTAGCCCATTGTGGGCAAAAATTATATATTTACCTAATTTTAAACTTACTAAACCTAATAAGTTTTATACAAAAAATTCTCCATCATTTCAGCCCCACCTTCGCTACCAAATGATTCTAAATGAAACTGCACCCCGCATATTGGATAGCTCTTATGCTCTATGCCCATTATCACTTCATTTTTGTATCTATTGTTTGTAAAATCTAGCTCTACACTCTCATTTGCATCTTTTACGCTCATAGATGTTACTTCTAGCTCACTATCGCTAAATAATAGCTTGTTATCTACTGCCAATGAATGATATCTCATTACCTCAATATTTTGTATTATATCTTTGTATATGCCTTTTGAGTTGTGTTGTATATTAGATATTTTGCCATGCATTGGGACTTTTAGCTTGATAATCTCTCCACCAAAGTTTTTTGCAATCCCTTGCATACCCAAACACACCCCAAGAAGTGGTATGTCTTTGCCCAAATTTGCAATAATTTCATCGCAAACACCAAAGTATTTTTTATCATACACATTGCCACCACCTGGGGATATTATAAGCCTATCTGGTTTTAATGCTTTTATCTCTTTTGGGGTAATTTTGTCATTTCTATATACCTCTACGCTTACTTGCTTGCCCCCATTATATGCCACATCGCCCACTAATTGATACAAATTATAAGTAAAAGAATCATAGTTGTCTATTATTATTATTTTCATTTTATGCCTTACTACTGATTATGCTCATGCAGTTGTGCTTGTCTTTTGGGGTTTAGATCTTCTTTAAAACTCTCCAACACTGAGTGCATAGCACTTAGCTTTCGTTTTATTTCTAAATACTCATCTTTGGCATTAGAATCATACACATTGCCACCACTTGTTTGAATATAAGCAACTTCACCACTAATAAAAAGTGACCTAATAGCAATAGCAAAAGTGCAATTACCGCTAAAGCTAAACTCACCCACACAGCCACCATATACACCCCTGCCATCACTCTCAAGCTCATTTATAAGCTTCATTGACTCAATCTTTGGCGCACCTGTTAGAGTGCCAGCAGGGAACACACTACTAAGAGCATCAAACATATCTTTGTCGTTTTTTAATAGCCCTACAATTTGCGATGATATATGTTGCACATGAGAATATCTGCGAATATCCATCAAAGATCGCACCTTTACAGAGCCAAATCTTGCAATCTTGCCAACATCATTTCTATGCAAATCTACCAGCATATTATGCTCTGCTATCTCTTTTGTGTTGTTTAAAAGCTCTCTTGCAAGGGTGGTGTCTTCTTCTTTGTTTTTGCCTCTTGGGGTTGTTCCAGCTAATGGGAAGCTTTGTATCTCTTTGTTTTTTATGCTAATTAAAAGCTCTGGTGATGCACCAATTAGTTTTTGTTTGCCAAATTGCATAAAATACATATGTGGTGAAGGGTTTATTATTCTTAGTTTTTCATAAATCCTAAAAACATCACCTTTGATTTTGTATTTTGTTTTAAAGCCAATCTCACATTGAAACACTCTACCTTCGCATATGTGGCGTTTTACTTCATCTACCTTTTTGCTATGCTCACTCTCATCTATACTATCGCCCAAATATTCAATATCTAGCACCCTATCTTTGCATTTTGGCGCATCTAACATAGATTGTATTAGTTTGTATCTGTTTTCATCGTAGTAATAATAAAATATCTCGCCAGTCATCTTGTCATACACTAATCCATCTGTGTATAGTCCAAATTTAAAAGCCTCAAAAAGCTCACTTTCTTTGGCATTTATGCTAGGCTCAAAAAAATTAACACTATCGTATCCCAAATACCCAACCAAACCACCTGCGTATTTTTTGGATATTATATTTTGTGGCATCATATCTTGCAACATAGAATAAGGCGTTTGCCCATCTTGGCATTTGTATGTTGCATTTTGTTTGTTTATGTTGTCAAATATGCATAGCTCATTAACGGTTTTTGCATAAATTATTTTGTCCGGTTTAAAGCCTATTAGATGGTATCTTGCAGATGAGCCTTCTTCGCCCAATGATTCAAACAAAAAGCATTCATCAAAAATTTGTTGAACCTTTTTAAAAAAATCAATAAAGTCAAATTGTTTATCAATTTTTATATAAGTAGCTTTGTTTTTTAATTGTATTTTTGGTGGATTAGTGCTCATTTTATGTTCTATAATCTGAATTTATTTTAATATACTCATATCCTAAATCACAGCCATAGGCCACAAAGCTACCCTCTCCCACACCTAAATCACAGGTGATTTTTATCTCATCTTGTTGTAATACTTTTTTTGCCTTTGCCTCATTTTCTTTGTCGGATAAAATCCTACCTTTGTTATAGAGTGTAATATCTCCAAAAGATATGCTAAGTTTGCTCTCATCGCATTTTATACCACTTGCACCAATACTTGCTGCTATTCTGCCCCAATTTGCATCTTCGCCAAAGAGTGCAGTTTTTACAAGCAATGAGTTAGATAGCATTTTAGCTACTTTTGTTGCTTGTTTTTTGTTTTTTGCGCCATTAACACAAAAGCTAACACATTTTGATGAGCCTTCGCCATCTTTTATAATATCCATTGATATATCTCGCATAACCAATTTAAGAGCTTGTTTGAATGCATCTTTATCATACGCATTAGATTTGCCATTGCTTATTAAAAACACACTATCATTTGTAGAAGTCTCACCATCTACACTAATAGCATTGAAAGTATTTTTGTTAGCACTTTTTAGTAGTTTATAGGCATCTTCTTGTGGCACATTAGCATCTGTGCATATAAAACAAAGCATCGTAGCCATTGATGGGTTTATCATGCCTGCACCTTTTGCCACAGCACCTATTTTAAAACTTTTGTTGTTTGATAGTTTTACCTCGTATAAAGTATGTTTGATAAATTTATCAGTTGTAAGTATTGCTTCACATAAGTTTTTAGATGTTTTTGGTGATGAGGCTTTTAGATTAAAATTATCAATAGCATTTTTTATTTTATCAACTTCTAATCTTTGACCTATTATACCCGTGCTTGAGCTTATTGGGTTTGTAATAAAATTATATTTGCTTTTTAGATAATCGCATATTGTGTTTATATCATCTAAGCCTTCTTTGTTAGTCATTGCATTTGCTATTTTAGAGTTTATTAGCAAGAAGTTGCTTTTTATAGAGTTTTTGTATTTTGAATTTTTGGCATAGTTCAAAAAATGCAACAATGGAGCAGCTTTAAATTTGTTTTTTGTAAAAATAGCCACTACATCACATACACTATCGCTATAAATAAAACCACAATCTAATTTATTTTTTTTGAGTTTAGCTTTCACGCCATCGCAATAAAAGCCACTAATCTCATCAATGTAACCTTTTATGGGCACTATATAAAACATATTATCAGCTTTGTTTTGGTTTTTGTTTTGGTGTTAGGGTATTTTTTATATAAGCAGGAGGTCTTGATTGAGATAGTATTTTTTTGGCTTTAAACACAGATTCTTGGTTGCCTATCAAAACAAGTTTGGCATTTTGCGGTATAACACAATCCCCCTTTGGCATATCTATAAATCTTTTATCTTGTGTGCTTATACCAACTATACTTACTTTAAATTTATCTCTTAGTCTTAAATCTTGTAGTTTAGTTCCAACTGCCCAACTACTCTCATCAAGCACAATTTCTTCTAAATCTATTGGAGTATCTTTTTTATATAAAAATTCCTCTAAAACATTTTCCATATCAGGATGTACAGCTACTGCACTTATTCTTTTTGCCATCAAAATAGGAGGGGCTATAACTTTATTGGCACCTAATTTTTTTAGTTTTATAATATCGCTTTCGTTATTGGCATTACAAATTATCAAAAAGGGAGTGCTTCTTTGGATTTCTTTTTCATATAGTTTAACAGATGCTACAAGTGCGATATTATCAGAGGTTTGTTTTGATAATGAGACAATACCTTTAGCACTTGATAAATGACTTTTTAATAATGTGTCTTCAATGAAAGCTTGACCTTTTACAAAATATGGGTATTTATATTGTTTGGCTATTTCTTCTAAATCTTCTCTAGGGTCAACTACCACAAAGGGTATGTGATTTTGTCTAAATTGTTTAGTAAGTTGCACAGTGTATTCATTATGATAAAACACCACAAAATGGTCTTTTAGCCTTGCGATTTTATAAAGCATATCTCTTTCCTTGTATAATTCTAATAATTTACCATTTACAATTACCTTAATTAAAATAGTGGTGCTTAGGGTAAAAATACCAAAACCAAAAATAATTAAAAATAATGTAAATAATCTACCCCCATTGCTAATGGGTGCAATTTCTCCAAAACCAACGGTAGTAAAGGTAATACCGGTTTGATATATGGCATCAAACATACTAAAATCATCTATTAGCATATACCCCACGGTGCCTATTACAAAAATAGTTTGGATTAAAATTAAAGGTAGGCGAAAATGCTTAAATTGAGCATATATTTCTTTATTTAAGTCAAAACTTGGCACACATTTGTCTTTGTCTTTTTTTGTATGTAAAAATGTTTTACTTAGTTGTTTTAGTATATTTAAAGCCATTTTGTATTGATAACAGATTTATTTGTAAGTTTGTATAATTGTTAGATAGCTATCAAACTTGTTAGTTAATAGCAAACATTTTAACCTATTAGAGCATAATAAATATTGAATGTTTGCTAAAAGTTGCATAAATGCGCGTGAAATACTTAAAGTATTCAGCAGTATTAGCTTTGCTTTTTTGTTTTGTTTAGAGTTCTAAGCTCTTTTGCACATATTTTGATTTTTTTTGTAGTGCCATCTTCTAGGGTTATTTTATAGCTTCTTAAATTTGGTAAAAACCTTCTTTTTGTTCTATTTTTTGCATGAGAAACATTGTTGCCACTCATAGGGCCTTTGTTTGATATCGCACATTTTCTTGACATTTTATATCCTTTTAAATTTGTTTGATTATATCTATTTATTGCTTAAAGATTATTTGTTTAGAGCTTTTAGAATTTAGCACTAATCCCTACAAATGGACCACCAAAACTAAAATTTGTGCTAACAGAATTGGTTAAATCTTTGCTTAGTTTATAAGATTGCAATTTGTATCCACCATCTATTTTAAGATCTATTAAAGCTAAGCTTAATGCCGTGTAGCTTATTTTTGCATCCACATCAAAAATATTAGAACTTTGATATGCTATTGCTTTTATTTTTGCATCAAGCTCTATAGGTGCAAAAGGCATATCAAAATTAGCACCTAGATAAAGCATAGGTAACCCAAAGTCTAAATCTACTTTTTTTTCATTTATATCATTTTTTAAACCCATAGAGCCACTAAATAGTTTATAATCAATTCCCCACTCAATGTTTGCAACACCGGCTGTTAGGGTTTTTATTAAAGGGACATTCCAATACAAAAGAACATCTATTTGAGGCAGATTCAAAGTAGTTTTTGTGTTAGCTCCAAAAGTTTTATCGCCAAATTGGAATTGTGCTAAATTAGATGTTTTAGCAAAACTTAATGCTTGATAATTAAGCCCAAGATTTGGCACAAATGGAACGAAATGATTGATATCTGCATATACATATGGTTGTGCATTAGAGCTGCTTCCAAGAGTATCTGTGATTTTAGTATTATCAGCACTATTGTATTTGAAATCACCATCAGGCGCAACAAACCACACTCCACCACCACCACTAACATCTATAATCATTCCAGCATAAGTTTGAGAGCTAAGTGCTAATAAGGCAATTATTTTTATTATTATTTGTTTTATATTTATTGTTTTCATTTAAATCCTTTTTTGTTTTTGGTAATTGTAGCTTGATTTTTATTTGTAGTGGCTTATAGCTTAATCTTGCCATACTCCTCTGCCATAGCTTCCACTTCTTGCAAGAAGCTATCTATTAAATCATCGTTTTTTGTCTTTTTCATAAATATCACACTCGCAAAAGTAAATTTCGCTTTGTGTTCATTTATGCAAGCTATCGCTTGTAGTGGCTTGTTTGCTTACAATTTAATCTTGCCATACTCCTCTGCCATAGCTTCCACTTCTTGCAAGAAGCTATCTA
>CAZXTK010000007.1:0-21899 GCA_964643665.1 uncultured Campylobacterales bacterium | reverse complement strand
ATACTCCTCTGCCATAGCTTCCACTTCTTGCAAGAAGCTATCTATTAAATCATCGCCACTGCTCTTTTTTATAACTTCGCCTTTTTTTATGATTAGTCCGTTGCCCTTGCCAAAAGCAATAGCCACATCGGCCCCCTTTGCCTCGCCAATAGCATTTACAGCACAGCCCATTACGGATATATTAAGCGGTGCTTTTATGTGTTTTGTTCGCTCTTCTATTGTTTTAATCGCATCTACCAAGTCATACTCTATCCGCCCACAAGTTGGGCAAGATATAATATTTAGCCCATCTTTGCTTCGCCCACTAGCTCTTAAAATACTTTTTGCAACTTTAATCTCGTTTTCTAACTCGCCCGTGATAGATACTCTAATAGTATCGCCTATGCCTTTATACAGTAAATACCCAAGTCCAAATGAGCTTTTTACCGCACTATTTAATAATGTCCCAGCTTCTGTTACACCTATGTGAAATGGATAATTATTAAGTGGTGATAGCTCTTCATAGGCTTGTATTGTTTTTACTGCATCACTAGCTTTTAGAGATACTTTTAGATTATCAAAACCCAAATCTTCTAAATATGCAATATTGTATTTAGCGCTCTCTACCATTCCTTTTGATGTTTGTCCGTATTTTAGGTCAAACTGTTTCTCTAATGAGCCACAATTAACACCAATTCTAACAGGAATGCTTCTATCTTCACAAGCTTTTATTATCTGTTTTACTCGCTCTTTGCTACCTATGTTGCCAGGGTTGAATCTAATACAATCTACACTTTGTGCAGCTATTACGCCAAGCTTGTAGTTAAAATGAATATCAGCAACTATGGGAACATCTACTTGTTTTTTAATTTTCTCCAAGCTAAGCGCTGCTTGTTTGTCCGGCACTGCCAATCTTACAATATCAGCTCCTGCGAATTTTAGCATTCGTATTTGGTTGATTGTTGCATCAATATCGCTTGTTTTGCTAAAAGCCATTGACTGCACAGCAATAGGAGCATCACCACCAATAGCCACATTGCCTACAAAAATCTGCTTTGTCTCTCGTCGTTTAAACTCATTCATTTTTCGCCTTTTAGCGATTATATCGTTTTTGTGGTTTTATCCGTGCAGGGGATCTAACAGGTTTTGCACACTTTTGAAAAAATCTTTATCAAGAGAAGTATTAAAAACATCTTTTAACTCTAATTTTGCTACTTCATCATTGCTGTATTGGAGTAATTTATCATCTTGTTTGATTATTTGGATAGTGTCTTTTAGTTTTATATTTTGCTCTTGCAATAGGTTTATTTGCTCATCTATTTGTACTATGCTTGTTTGAAGTTTATTGCTATTATCATCTGTTTTAATATCGTTTAGAGGCAATAGTTCTTGTATGCTTTTAGCAAGTTGAGTTAGTATTTCTTCTTTTTTTTCTTTGTTGGTTTTGCTATCACTTTGATATATATCATCTATCTTTTTTATGAAATTATATAAAATTTCTTTTTGTTGTTCATTAGCATTGCTATCTTGAGAAGTTTGTGTTTGTTTTAATTTTGTTTGAATATTTTCTAAAACATCATTAACATTATTATTATTGTCTTTGTGTTTTAATGCCTCCAAATGTAATGCTTGGAGGGCAATTTCTTTTACTATTTGCAAATTGTTAATTTTTATTTCATTTGCTTGTATAGATATATTTGTATTTTTGATTGTATTAATTATTTGTTTATTTGTTTTATTTGTAGCTTGTTGTGTATATGTGTTTTGTTGTTTGTTATTGTCTATATTATATGTTTTTTTTATTTTTGTTTGTAGTTTTAGCCCATATTGTGGCGCATCGTTTGGGTTGAGTGTTGGTGTTTTTTGGATATTTAACATATTTTGCCTTTATTTTATTATGAAGAGTATTGTGGATCTAATAGTTTCATTACATTTTTTTGGAACTCATATCCTTTTAGTGCTGCAAATACAGCACCTTGATTGATTAGTTTTAGCTGGTCATATGTATGTTTTTCGCTTGCGTAATCTATGCTATCACCATTAGCTAACGAACTTTTTGTATTTGCAAGAGCATTTGATAATGCGTCAAGATTGTGTTTTAAATCTTGTATTTTAGAGCTTGCTTGTGATATATTAGCATTTAGTGTTGCTGTTGCTGTGTCAACTTCATTAAGCGCATTTGCTGCACCTTGTGCATTGATACCACCAAGAAGACTACCAAGATTATAAGTGGTTGTATTTGAAGCAATAGCTAGTGTAGTATTAGTAGAAGAGCCATTAATTCCTGTTTGAATATCTTCTGCCTTGCTTGCTGCTGTTCCTGTTGCTGAATCTTGCAATAAAAACTTTTCGCCATATTTAGTATCTGCTGCAATATTATTAAAACTTGTTGCTAAATCGTTTATGGCATCGCCAATAGCACTTTGTTCTGCATTGCTAAGAGTTGCATTATTTAGCTCTACTAATTTAGCACGGATAGAGCCTAATATATCGCTTTGCGATTTCATTCCATCGTATTGAGATTGTGCTATTGATATTGCTATATTTGTATTTGTTGTAGCTTGTGCATAAGAGCTTAGTTTGGTTTTTTGTGATTCTAATGCAATACTATAACTAGATCCATCTCCACTTTTTGAGCCTGTTGCAATTTTTAGCAAAGAATTAGTCATTGCATTTTGTGATTTTGTTTGTTCGTTTAGTGCTGTATTTATTGCTGATATTATCATTTTATTTCCTTTTTATTAATTTAATTGTGGATCTAACAATCTAAGTATTGAGCTTTGTAAAGCATTTGCTTTTTTCATACTAAATAAGCTAGCCTGATGTATATTTTTAAAATTGGTATATTGTTCTTGCTCGTAAGCATAATCTACATTATCTATATTGGCAATTATGGCATTATTTGCAATTATTTTTTCTTGAAACTCGTTGGCAAAATCTTGCAAAATAGATATATTGTTATGCACTTGTGAGATGGAGTTAGAGATGGTCTCTAAAGCACTCTCAACTGATGTTAATTGATTAGCAGCAGTTTGTGAGGTTGGAGCATTATTTTTTAGCCCAGCTTCTAAATTGTATCCAGTGGTGTTTGATCTAACTGAGATTGTTTCATTAAAATCTTGCGGTGTTTTACCTAATTGAAAAAACCTCGTATCACTAGCATTGTTTGAGGTTGCATTTTCTTGTAAATAGTAAGTATCGCCATATTTACCCTCATTTGCTATATAGTCTATTTTTTCTGCTAAATCTTGAATCTGAGAGCCTAAAGCATCCTCTTCGTTTTGAGAAAGAGCACCATTATTGAGCAAAATTAGTTTTGAGTGTATTTGATTTAATATATTTTGCTGTTCTCTTAGGTCATTGTACATAAGCTGATTAAAAGCTATTGCTTGGTTTGTGTTTTTAAGAGAATGCTGCATAGACTTGTTGTAAGTTTGTATTTCTACTAAATTATTATTAAATTTACTAATATCACTATTTTTTGAACCAGTTGAGATTTTTAGTAGTGATTTGTTTATATTGGTAGTCATCTGTGCTTGTGTTGCAAGAGATGAATTTATTATCATATCAAACATTTATTATCCTTTTGTATCACTTTAAAAAGTATCGAGATATTAAATTGTATATAAACAATTCTTAATATTAGCTTAAATATATAAATATAAATTATTTTTAAATATTTTACACAATAGGGCTTTATTATATTTTTATATTTTGTTATAATAGGTAAGTTTTATTTATTAAAGGTGATAAAATGTCAGAATATACTATTAGACAAATAGATGAAGATAAAATGATGGAAGCTTTTGGTATGCAACCCAAAAAAGAAACACCAACAAAAAAAATGCTCAGAAGTGCTACTATATCTACTCCTGTGTCTGCACTTTTGGGACATTTATTAGATAAAAAAACATTAGAAGTCCATATTAAAGTAAAAAAATAATTTAATATTTATGGATACTCTTGCAATTGCCCAAAATACATTTAAGATCATATTGCTTCTTGCACTACCATCTTTGTTTGTAAGTATGATTATCGGTGTTATTATTTCTATATTTCAAGCAGTTACACAAATTAGTGATGCATCTCTTGCATTTGTTCCAAAACTTATTGTGGTTTTTGTTTTTATGCTTATTTCTTTGCCTTGGATAGGCGATATTATGGATACTTATACCATAGATTTGTGGCATGGCATATTGCAATATGGTAAAAATTAGTAAAACAAATGCTTACTTATTTAAAAGAATTAAAAAAAATCAATCATTTTAAAATGTTAGAGCTTGGCAGGCAAACAGGTATTTTTAAAGCAGAAATAGCCAAAAACAATATTCAAGAGCAAAAACTAAATGAGCAAATGCTCAATAAAAACATCAATTTAGAAGATCCAAATTTTTTATACAATATGCGCTTTATTAGTGCAGAGTATGATGTTTTAAGAAATAATATAAAACTACTTCATAGCAGTAATGAATTTTTAAATTCTAAGATTAAACAAGTTCAAGCCCAAATGAATGATATAAATAAAGAAAAAGAAAAATATGACTATTTAATAGATATTGAACAAAATAAAATAAAAAAACAAAAAATAAAAAAACAAAATAAACTAATAGAAGAGTTTGTTTATGCTAATTATACAAATAAACAAGCACATCTAAAAGTAGCAAAGATGGCATTATGAAACAGCTTATATTTATAATTATGCTTATATCGTATTTAAATGCGGACAAGATTGATGATAAATTAGCAAAAGCTAGGCAAGAGGTTAAAAACCTAAAAAGAGAACTTGATGAATATTATGTAAAAAAAGAGATAGATTTTGCAGCTACCCAAAAGAACAATAGAATGGTTTTGATAAAAATTAGGCATGAACGCAGAGAAATGGAAAAGCTAAAAAATCAAATGGAAAAGCTATTAGCAGAGATAGGGAAAAAGACTAAATCAAAGTCTATAAAAATTTATAGTAAAATGAGAATAAATAAATTATCTGCGCTGTTAAAAAAGATGTATGCAAATGGCGAAGATGAAAGAGTTTTTCGGATACTTATAAAATTAAAAGAAGACAGGGTGGCTAAATTGTTTGAAACATTTGATAGTGATATGGCGATTACTTTGTTGGCACTTATAGATAATCCTCAAAACAAAAAATTAAATGCAATCAAGAAGAAATTAGCAACACAAAATATGCAAACTAACCAACAAATGGTTAATCAAACAGCAAGGAGATAGCAATGGATGAAGAAGAATTTGAAGAAGAAAGCCATGGAGGCTCACCCATATTAGCAATTTTATTATTGCTTGTAGTTATACTTTTAGGAGTAGTTGGATATTTAGGATACATTATGTATCAAAAAGGGTTTTTTGGCGACGATAAAGATGAAAATAGCTCTACCTCTCAAACGCAAAATACCAACCAAGCTCCAAAAATAGTAAATGGAAAAGTTAAAAAAATTGACCCATACGAAAAGCCTGATGTTATGATGTTTAGTGGCTCTATTGATAATTTGGTTTTAAATATTGTCAATAATAGAGGTAGAGAAAAGCTTATGAAGCTCTCTTATGACCTTGAAGGTCCTTATGAGGGTATGGCAGCACTTGTTGAAAAACATAGAGTTGCAATAATAGATGCAACAATTAGGTTGGCAGCAACTACAACTTCAAATGAGCTTTTAACAATTACTGGTAAAATGCATTTTAATAGCTTGCTTAAAGAAGAGATTAATAAAATAATTAATGAAAAAGAAAGAATGAACCCTAACATTCCCGAGTATGTTGTTAAAAAGCTGTATTTTAAAGCTTTTGTTATGAGATAGGTTTTGTTTTGAAAGGTTGTTTAGTTAATATATTGTTAGCATCTTTTCTTGGGGGGATGTTTTATTTATATTATCAGCATATTAGCCAGAAGTTTAGAGACGATGAACAAGCATTGCTTCATAGGCTCAAACAAGCAGATAGCAAAAACAAAGAATTGGCAAAAATGGTAGTGATTGGTAATTCTTCTGTGGCTGTGGCTAAGGCAAAAAAAACATATTACAAAATTATTTTGAATGAAGCTCAAAATATTGTTGAGTTTATTGGCAAAAAACATCTTTTGAATATTAAAATCATAAAAGATAGATTGCTTTTGGTTGTTACGCCAGATATTAATTTGCAAGCTATTAAGGCGCGATATGGCTCTCAGGCTTTTTATAAAATAACCAAAGACGATATTAAGATAGCTATTTATATACCTTTTATTATTAAAAATGCAAAAAACAAAAACAAACAAGGGATATTGTATTAGTATGTTTGAGAATAAATTACATATTAGATATCGTGCATATTTTATGTGCTTGTTGTTGATATTTTTTGGTGCTTGTTCATCTGCGCCAAATAAAACTCAAAAACTAATAATTAAACAAGAAACAAAAATAAAGCCAAAGATAATTACTAAAAAGCATAAAGGAACAGTTTACTCGCAAGCGGGTTCATCGCTTTTTGCTGATAAAAAAGATTTAGATATAGGAGACATAATCCAAGTAAATGTTGATGAGCTTTTAATTAGTAATTCAAAAAATCAAAAAGACCTTAGTAAAGATTCAGCGGGCTCATCAAGTTTTAATTTGGTTGGACAACTAACAGCTGGGGGTTCTTTGCAAACAAATAGTAAATTTAGGTTTAAAGGTGGCGAGAAAAATGATGTAAGTGAGAAATTTAAAACAACAATCTCAGCAGTAATAAAAGAACGATACACAAATGGTAATTATTTTATAATTGGACATTCGCAAATTGAAGTGGGCGGGAGCGCTCAAACATTAGAGATTAGTGGTATCATACGACCATATGATATTACGAGTGAAAATAGTGTAACATCTAGCCAAATCGCTAATTTAAATTTAAAATATTCCAAAACAGGTCTTGATAGTAGCGCAACAAAACAGCCATGGGCATATGCCATTGCTGTTTATTTGTGGCCATTTTAAGGAGTAAATAATGATCAATTCTTTTGGCGCAGCACAATCAGGGCTAAGAGCCTCACAAGAGCAGTTAGAAGCAATAATGAATAATATTGCTAATGCGAATAATGAGAATTATTCTAAAAGAGTCTCTTCTCTCTCAGAAATACGCCCATTAGGAGATTTAGTAGGGCGGGGTGTGAGGTTAGAATCAGTAAATCGTATGATAGATTTATCACTAAAAGGTCATTTGCAAAGCTCTATTAGCTCAAATGGGTATGCAAGTCAAAAAAGCGAGATTCTTAGCTCTATTGAAAATATTTTTGGCGAGTTAGACACTCGTGGCTTATCTGATGCGCTTGATGAATTTTATAGCGCACTTGAGGATTATAAAGATAATCCTGCTGTGAATAAATCACTTTTTGTGTCTAAAATCAATAATCTTGTATCAAAATTTAATTCAATGCATAGAGATATTAGTGAAGTTAGAGAAAAAATACACACTAAAGCTATTAGCGTCGTAAAGCAAGTAAATTCTATTTTTGATCAAATTGCGCAAATAAATGCAGACTTAAATAGTTCTGAGAGTTTGGCTACAACTAATTTTTTATTAGACAAACGAGATGGGTTAGAGAAAGAATTATCACAATATATTGATATTGATATTTCAAATCAGCTTCCTAGCAAAGCTAATATATATACAATTTCTAATAATGGCAATACATTATTAAACGGGGAGAGCAAATCGGGTGTTTTTAGCCTAAAAGATGAGAGTTTTCTTCAACAAGATAGATATATATCTCAAACAGGTGGCGAGAGCTCTCTTAAAAATATGAAATCTCTAACTTATATTCATAATGGCTCAACACAAGTTAGTATTGCAATTGGTGATACTTATGATGGGGATGTGGTAGATAGTGGCAATATGTTAGAGCTTTTTGCAAAAAAAATAAATGCCAATAAGCAAATAAGTAGCCAAGTAACTGCATATGTGGGCGAGCATATTGAGGATAAAAATGGCGTGAAAACAACAAATATTTTATCAGATTATTTGACGATAGAGTCAAATTTCCCAAATAGTTTTAGAGGGGTAGTTCAAGCGGTTAATTATGGAGATACTAAACAAATTATAGAAAAAAATGCCACATTATCACAAGTTGCTGGTAAAAGTTCTAGTGTTCAATTTATTGATGGAGATATACAATTAACCAATTCAGCATTGGGGGTTCTTAGTGAGAATCTAAACTTAAAAGCATCAAATAATCAAATTCAAGAATACAAAAATAAATTAGATGATATAGCATATACATTTATAAATAATACCAATGGTTATAGCCTAAAAGACGGTGTTTATAAATATGGAACAGCAAATTCGCTTAATGAGAGTAATTATAAATATATTGGTTTATTTGAAGGTAGCAATGCCCACTCTATTGCGTTTAGGTCTGAGAGTTTAGATGCTTTAGAAGGTGATGATTTAGAGTATCTTTCAAGAACAAGGGAATATGAAACAAATGGGCTTAATATAGAAGATGCTTTAAGTTCTATAAAAAAACAGATATCTTCACAAACACAAGAAGCTAAAAATCAAAAAAACAATACCTCGCAAACACAAGAGGCATTAAAGAGCGATTATGCTAAAATAGTGAGCGTAAATAAAGATGATGAGATGATAAATTTAATAAAAGTGCAAGCAGCATATCAGGCTAATGCAAAAGCAATACAAAGCATAAACGATATGCTACAAGTATTATTGAGCATAAAACAATAAGGATAACTAATGGCTAAAACAGTTATTGACCTAAATTCGTCATCAACTAATAGTGTTCTTAATCAAACATTAATTGATCAGCTAAAAGAAAAAGAATACAAAAATACCATCAAACAATATGATGATAAGTTAGAAGCAATTTTATCTACTATGGAGTTTAACTCTCAAGTAGAGGCAAGTGTTAGCAAATTCGCAAGTGTTAGCGAACTTTTAACATCTACAAATATCACAAATGTATTTGATGACTATAAGGTATCCCAAAATGGCGATAATGTTACCTTTGATACAAACAATCTTGATATTGATGATCCTATAAATGTGAATGTAGATGTAACATCCTTGGCAAAAAGAAATGTTTGGCAGAGCAATACTTTTACTTCTTCATCTGATTTGCTCTCAACTAATGCGGGTGATACTATTGTTTTTGTTCAAGGCGGAACCACATATACAGTAGATGCCAATAGGAGTTGGAAGGATGTGCAAGAGGATATAAACACAAATACCAATGGCAAATTGCAAGCAAAGATAGAAAAAGTTGGAAACGGGGCTTTTCGTTTAATAATACAAAGTGCTGACACGGGAGCAAGCAATTCTATTAGTATTAGCACTTCTCCTGCCACTATGACTGCATTTAATGCAAACGAAGTGCAAGCAGCTACTGATTTTAATGCCACAGTAGATGGGGTTAGTTATAGTTTTGATAAAAATGAGCTAACACTCTCAAATGGGCTTAAAATAAATGCATTACAAACAGGCACCACTACGGCACATATTGCACCAGATAATACAACCATAAGCAAGGCATTAAATGATTTTGTAGATGCGTTTAATGATGTGAATGCCAATTTAGATAAACAAATTGATAGTTTAGATTATGCCAAAAGAAGACCATTAGATAGACTGCAAGCTGATTTAAAAGAAATGCTATTTACCACTATTGATTCTAAGGCCATATTTTCTTATGGGTTTTCGCTTGATGAGTATGGAAAGCTCGGCTTTGATGAAAAAAAATACAATGCTTTGAGCAATACACAACAACAAGAGCTAAAAAAAATATTTTTAGGCGATGGAGCAAATGAGGGGCTTGGTAAAAAAGCAGATGATTTAATAGATAGTTTATATGAAAATGATGGTATTTTAAAAGATTTTAATAAAGATATATTAGATGCAAAAATAGCCTTAGAAAAAGAGCAAAAACAAGCACAAGCTAAATTAGATGAAAAATATGATTTATTGGCTCAGCGATTTTCTAAATATAATGCAATTATTGCAAAATTAGAGTTATCTTTGCAGACATTAGAGCTTCTGACAAAACAATCCAATGAGCAGCAATAAAATGAGTAATACAAATTTGCAGGAAGGCTAAATGAGCATAAACAAATACGATGAACAAGCTTGTGTCAGTGAAGACCCTTATGTATTGATATTAAAATTATATGAAGGTCTTATTAAGTTTATATCTTTGGCACAAGATGCTATGGAAAAAAAAGATATTCAAAAAAAGTTTTTTTATATAAATAAATCAATTGCCATTTTTGATGAACTTAGAAATATTTTAGATTATGATGGCGGAGATGTGGCACATTATCTCGAAGGTCTTTATTTGTATCAAATAGAATCATTATTTAAAGCGGGCATAGATGATGATGTAGAGAAATTAAAACAAGTCTCACGAGTTGCTATGGGCTTGTTGGATGCTTGGAAACACGAAACAAAATTATAAGAAACACAAATGTCAGATAACAATATTGTTAAAGATTTAGAATATGCAGCTTCTTTGGATGAAGAGCAAAGAGGGGATGGCATAGTTAGATGGGCAAATGATTATGGCGATGAAGATTTATCTAAACTTCCCAAAAACAAGCAAAAAATGCTTAGAGAGTTGCTGTATAGGTCTATTAACTTTTTAAAAATAGATAAAGATAATATTAAAAAACATTTAATAGATCTTGAAAATATTAAAAAATTTCTTTAAGTTTTATATTCAATTATCAAATATTTACTTATGAACGATTTAGAGCTTCTAATCTATAAAGAGCTATCCACTCAACAAATACCACCAAAAGTTGATAATTTATTAAAATATTTGCAACAATCAAAAAATTTATTAGCTTTTAGTGGAGGTATAGATTCAACTGCTTTATTGTATTTGCTTTTAAAATTTGAAATACCATTTGACATAGCTATTATAGATTATAATTTAAGAGAGCAATCCAAACAAGAAGTATCTCATGCAAAAGAGTTAGCTTATGCATATTCTAAAACTATTTATATAAAAGAATTTCACACACAAGATGCAAACAAATTTAATCAAAAATTAGGCAGAGATTTTAGGTATGAATTTTTTAATAATATTATTAAAAAGCATTCTTATAATAATTTACTTTTAGCTCATCAATTAGATGATAAATTAGAATGGTTTTTGATGCAAATTTCCAAAGGTGCTGGCATTTATGAGAGTGCAAATATCAATATCCACACATCAACTTCTTATGGATATATTATTCGCCCATTATTAAAAACTCCAAAAGCTAAATTGCAACAATATCTTAAAGATAATAATTTAAAATATTTTGTAGATAATAGCAATTATTGTGATAAGTATAAACGAAATTATTTTAGAAAGCATTTTAATTCTTTTTTATTTGCCAACAAGTATCATAGAGGATTAAATAAGAGTTTTGAGTATTTTAGCCGTGATTTTAGCTCTTTAATCAATAATGCAAAAGCTATCTTTGAATATCAATGCAAAGATGAGGCTTTGGTAATTTATAAAAAGTTTGTTTCACCTGAGTTTAATATGAGAATAATAGACAAAGAGCTAAAAAAACGACGAATTATTATAAGCTCTAAAACAAAAAAAGAAATAATAAAACAGCAAAATATTGTTATTAGAGTTACAATTAGTGTAAGTATTGATGATAAATATATTTGGATATGCCCAAATACAAAAGATGTCTGCATGGATAAAAAGTTCAAAGAGCTATGCAGATTAAATAATATACCAAAAAACACAAGAGCTTTTTTATATCAACACAAGCTTTTAGCCAATCAGGTTATACAAGCACTCAAAACACAAGAGTAAAATCAAAAAGCTTTGTTATAAAATTAGTTATTTGTGTAGCAATATCAGGAGATGTTCTATAAACAATAATACCTCCAAGACAAGCTAAAATATAACCTTTTGTTCTATTTGATTCTTTTATGTGATAGTAGGCATTTATCATACCACTTAAACTAAAATGTGAAAAGAATTTAGGTTTTGTTTTTGCAATAAAGCTTTGAATATTTGGCACCATATTAAGAGCTAACATATATTCATTTATATCAATATGCTCATATTGCACTATAAAACCTATATTGTTTTTTATATTGTTTATTTCTTCATTAGAGAGTTGTTTTACATTGCAAGCAATTATAACTTTTTGTAGTTTTTGATGATGATTTGTGGCAATATACCAATCATCTACAAAGCTACTAATTGCATTTTCAAGCTCTAAGGCATATAGTTGGCTAAAAAGTAATTGCTTTTGCATATCGTTTTTATAAAAATGGCTCTCTTCCACCTCGCTAAAACTTATTAGTTTATTAGTTCTTGACATAATAGCTATTTTATCTTGTTTAAAGATAACCATATAAATAATATCATTTACAATTAGCGCATATAGTGTTTTATCACAATAGTCATTAGGGACTATATTGTATAAAATAGAATAAGGAGAATATATAAAATCTATTTTAATATCTTTATAGCTTTGTATTAAGCTATTTATATAAACCTTAGATGTTATAGCTTTGTGTTTAGAATCTAAAAGATAAGTCGTATTTTTTTGGTAATTAACCCATAAATGATTAGCCAATGCTTTTTGATGCACTTGATCGCATAATAATGCTATTTTTGTATTCTTAACCTTTTTTATTTCACTTTTTATATTCGTAATGGCTTCATTGGTGATTTTGTTTTTATTGGGCAAGGATATAGTTTGTAAATTATTAGATATAGCAATATTTTTTTGCAATACTTGTGAATGTATTTTAAGATGCCTATCTTCTTTTATAATGTTTATATATTGAATACTTTTAGCCATACTTCCTACTCATTGCATCTATTTTATCTAATTTTTCCCTTATTCTTTGCGCTGCTTGTGTTTTATCTAGCCCTTGCACATCAAATGGCTCACTTGCATAATAGTGCAAAGTTCCAAAAGGTTTTACAAGCACCAATTTATCCCAAGAGGGTAGTTGCCAGTATTTGTTAGCACTAAAACTAAGAGCGATTATTTTTTTATTTGTTTTTTGTGCCAATGCAATAGCTCCAATAGCTACCTTATACAAAGGCCCTCTTGGTCCATCTGGCACCGTGCCTACATCATGCCCTTGTTGCAAAGCTTTTTGTGCGTTTATTAAAGCACTTACTCCACCACGAGTAGATGAGCCATCTATGGTATCAAAACCTACCATATTAGTAGCCTTTTTAAGCATCACCCCATCGCTATGTGTGCCCATTATGCACTTAAATTTCTTGCTATTAGCTCTATTAGCTCTTAGTTTATGATACACAGGCGCTATAAACAACACACGATTATGCCAAAGAGTCATTATGTAGTTTTCATCTTTTTTTATATTATCAGGGAAATGCACCACTTCTTTAGATGTTAAAAGCACAAATTTATAATACCAATACACCAAAGTTGGCAACAAAAGCACGCCAAGGTTTTTTATAGCAATTCGTCTTGCTCTTTTTAGTTTTTGTAAGATCTCACTCATCTACAAGCTCCCCAAGAACTTCGTTACTTAGCTCGCTAATCACTTTTAATGCAACACTATACATTTAAACAAGCTCCCCAAGAACTCCCGTTCTTTGCGCTAAGGTTATTTTTACATTTTTTATTTTACCAAGATGGCTTATAGCCTCATCGCTTACAAAGCCATTTTTATCTCTCATATCTACTTTTACTTTTACATAATTATCGCTATAACCACTCAAAATACCATCATTTAAATTATCAAACAATACACTAAAACTCTTTCCCACATAACTTGCCATTTTTTTATCTGCTATTTGTTTATGTAGCTCAATAAGAGTATTTAGTCTTTTTGTGGCTATTTGTTTATCAACTGCTTCGCCTATATCAAGTGCCGTCGTATTTGGACGAGGCGAATAAATAAAGTTATACACCTGCTCAAACTCAACCTTTTTTACAATATCAAGTGTATCTTCAAAATCGCTATCACTCTCACCAACAAAACCAACAATAATATCTGTGCTTATTCTTACATCTTTTATTTGTCGTATTTTCTCACATCTATCCAAAAACCATTCTCTTGTGTAGGTTCGTTTCATTTGTTTTAATATGGTATTAGAGCCACTTTGCAATGGAATATGTATGTTTTTGCATATTTTAGGATTATTTGCAAATTCTTCTAAAAACTCATCACTCATATGAGTTGGGTGGGGCGATGTAAATCTTATTCTTTCTATCCCCTTTATCTTGCTAACTTCTTGCAATAGCTTAGTAAAATTCATACCATCTTTTTTGTAGCTATTTACATTTTGCCCTAAAAGCAAAATCTCAACTACACCATCATCTACTGCCTTTTTTGCTTCATTTATTATAATATCAGCTGGGATAGATACCTCTTTGCCCCTAGTTGATGGCACAATACAATAAGAGCATTTCATATCACAACCAAGAGATATATTTATTTTTCGCACATATTTATTACTACTTTTAGCATAAACAATCAACTCGCTATCATCGTTTGTTATATCTGTTTTTACAAAGCCGTTTGTTTTTACAGCATCAGGGATAGACGATATATTTCTAGCACCTACAACAAAATCAACATACGGAGCTCTTTTTATAATGCTCTGCCCCAAATGAGACGCACTACACCCACAAACGCCTATTTTTGCTTTTGCTTTTTTATGCTTGTTGTAAGTGCCAAGTTCACTAAAAAGTTTAGATACCGGTTTTTCTCTTATAGAGCATGTGTTTATGATTATTAAATCAGCATTAGAAGAATCATCAGTTGGGATATATTCACTCTCAAGCAAGGCTTTAATATTTTCGCTATCTTTTTCATTCATAGCACAACCTAATGTTTTAATAAAGAGTGTCTTTCCCATACGATAGATGCCCAAAAATAATTAATTTATTAAATGCAATTGGTAAACATAATCCTCATCACCAGATCTGTATCTTACTTCACTAAAATTGACACTAAAATCTTTTTTTAGCTCATTTATTAGTGTAAGCACATCTTTGTTTGCATTAGAGCTATCTAAATAAAATATTTTATCTATCACACCTTGCATATCTTTTTTGATTTGCTCTATGGTTATTGTTTTAGCCTTGCTACCTAATTTGTCTTTTGCAAGAAATGCCTTCATTTATTATTCCTTAATTTTTTTGTTTATAATATCCAAAAATAGTTTAAGTTCTGATACAATTTGCAAAAGAGTTTAATCAAAGTTTATTGATATTTTGATAACATAAGTAAAAAATAACTCTAAGGCAAGATATCAATGTCATCACTCAACAACTCTAAACAAATGCAAGAATTTGCAAAAGCACATTCATTAAGCAAAAAAGAATATAAAAATATTGTAAAAATTTTAGATAGAGCTCCAAACAAATTAGAAATAGGAATATTTTCTGCTATGTGGAGCGAGCATTGCTCATATAAAAGCTCAAAAAAATATCTAACAGGTTTTAGTGATTACAAAAATGCACCGTGGGTAATACATGGTCCGGGCGAAAATGCAGGCGTAATTGAGATAGATGATAAATATGCTTGTGTGTTTAAGGTAGAAAGCCACAATCACCCAAGCTTTATAGAGCCATTCCAAGGTGCAGCAACAGGAGTTGGTGGAATATTAAGAGATGTTTTTACAATGGGAGCAAAGCCAATTGCTATGTTAAATTCTTTGTTTTTTGCACCAATTACAAAAGATAAAAACGATGCAACTTCTAACAAACATAAACATTTACTAAAAGAGGTCGTAAAAGGTATTAGCAATTATGGCAACTGTGTAGGAGTGCCTACTATTGGTGGCGGTGTTAATTTTAATGAATGCTATGGTGGAAATAACTTAGTAAATGCATTTGCTCTAGGACTTGTAAAAAAAGATGCAATATTTTTAGCAAAAGCAAGTGGAGAGGGAAGACCTATTATTTATGCTGGTTCTAAAACAGGCAGAGATGGGCTTGGGGGTGCTGTTATGAGTAGTGATTCATTTGATGGCGATGATGATAACTCAAAAAAACCAACTATTCAAGTTGGCGATCCATTTATGGCAAAACTTTTAATAGAAGCTTGTTTGGAAATGTTTAGAAAAGATTTAATAATAGGTATTCAAGATATGGGTGCAGCAGGGCTTACAAGCTCATCATTTGAGATGGCAAGTAATTCTAAAAGTGGTATGAGATTATATTTAGACAAAGTCCCATCTGCTGAGGAGGGTATGAAGCCTTATGAGTTTATGCTAAGTGAGAGCCAAGAGCGAATGCTAATATGTGCAAAAGAAGGCAAAGAGCAAGAAGTGATGGACATATTTAAAAAATATCAATTATCAAGCGCTGTTATAGGCGAGGTTACAAACACGGGCAATATGGAGCTTTTTTGGGAGGGCGAAAAAGTTGGCGATATTCCAATTGCGCCTATATCTCATTTAGCACCAGTTTTAAATAGAAAAACCAAAAAACCAAAATACTATAAAAATCTAAAAGAGCAAAAAGATACTACTTTTATAGATTTAGATAAAAGTACAAAAGATATACAAAAAGATTTTTTAACATTATTAGGAAGCATTTATGTAAGCGATAAAAGCTTAATCTATGAACAATATGACAATACGGTTCAAACAAATACAATACTAAAAACACATCAATTAGACTCTACAAGCATTAGAATAAAACAAAACAACCACGCGCTTTCTATGAGCATAGATTGCAATGAGAGAAGATGTTATATAAGCCCAAAAAAAGGTGCAATGAGTAGTGTTATTGAAGCTTGCACAAATGTAGCCATGAGTGGTGCTATGCCAAAAGCTGTTAGTGATTGTCTAAACTATGGAAGCCCACTTGATAGTGAGGTTATGTGGCAATTTAAGCAAGGTATAAAAGGCATAAAAAAAGCTTCTAAGGCATTAAACACTCCCGTTGTTAGTGGTAATGTTTCTTTTTATAATCAAACAAATACAACCCCAATATACCCAACTCCTACAATAGTTAGCGTGGGGGTGTGCAAAGATGCAAACAAAATATTGCCAAGTATGTTTGTAAAAAAAGATAGCATTGTTGTGATTTTAGGCAAAAGCAAACTAGAATTTGGCGGAAGTTTATACGATAAAGTAATAAACTCTCAAGTAAGAGGCTCTCATCCAAAGATTAATTTTGAAAACACTCTAAAACTTTGGGATGTAGTTTTAAGAGCAAATAATAAAGGCTTATTGCTTAGTGCAAAAGATATAAATGTTGGTGGTGAGATTATAGCGTTGGCAAAAATGTGCGCAAGTGGAAATATGGGATGCAGGGTTGATACTCTAAGCGATGGCGATAGCAAACGAGAGCCTATGAGTGTGTTTTGTGAGAGTATGGATAGAGCGATAGTGTCGTTAGATAAATCAAATTTAGATGAGTTTTTAGCACTTTGTGATGAGGTGGGCATTAAGGCACAAGTTGTTGGAGTAAGCGGTGGCGATGAGTTTAGAGTAAATGATATTGCTTTGCCAATAGAACAAATAAAAGATTTATATTTTAATAGTTTTAAAGAGTTTTTTGTATAAATGCAAGATGCAAAATTAGAATGCAAATACATAGGCAAATGTGCTTCTTGCACTCTTGCTAATTATTCTTATTTAGAACAATTAGAGCTAAAAACCAAGAGTAAGATAGAATATTTTAACTCAATTTTTGCAAAACAAAACTCAGATATTATCAATAATAATCCACAAATATTTAAAAGCGCTACAAAACATTTTAGACTAAGAGCTAAATTTAGAATATATCATTACAAAGAAGATACGCCACCTTACAAAAAAGATGATATATCTTATGCAATGAGTGATTATGATAAAAAAATATTGCCAATAAATGAGTGTTTGATAGTAACCAGCCAAATACATAAACTTATGAATAAAATAATTATAGAGCTAAACAGCGATAGCACCCTTAAACAAAAGCTTTTTGAGATAAATTTTATAAGCGATGATAAGGGCATTTTGGTAACCTTGCTTTATCATAAAATTTTAGATGAAAATTATAGACAAAAGGCTTTGGGATTATCTCATAAATTAAGCACATTTGCTCTTGGCGAAGTTAGGATAATAGGTCGCTATGCAAAACATAAAATACTAACCACCACTGATGAGGTTTATTTGAGCTTAAAAATAAATAATAACAAGCCAAAACACAATAAAACAATAAATTATATTTATAATGATGATAGTTTTATTCAACCAAACCAACAAATAAACAATCAAATGATAAATTGGATTAGAGACCAAGTTAGCAAGTTAGAAAATGTAAAAAATAAAACTCTAATAGAGCTATATTGTGGAGCTGGTAATTTTTCTTTGGCTTTGAGTGATATTTTCAAACAAGTTTTAAGCAGTGAGATTAGCAAAAAGTTTATAGCATTAGCACAAATAAATGCTGATATCAATAATATAAAAAATGTATCTTTTTTGAGAATGAGTGCAAAAGATTTTAGCGATAGCAAAAACAAAGTGCGAGAATTTAGGCGATGCGCTCACATCAATTTAGATGATTATCCGCTTGATTGTGTGTTGGTTGACCCACCTCGCGCAGGGTTAGATGATGTTAGTATTGCATTTGTGCAACAAGCTGAGTATATTGTGTATATATCTTGCAATTTTGATACTTTGGTTAATAATTTAGAGATACTATTTAAAACACATAATCTTATAAATTATGCTTTGTTTGACCAATTTGCTTATACTTCTCACTTAGAATTAGGAGTTATCTTACAAAAGGCACATTAAAATTTAAGCCAATGCTAAGCAAATAATTATTATACTTTTATCAAAATAAACAAAGGCATTCTTTGAATATAAAAACTAATATAGCAGCCTTGAACGCCTCTTCTAATTTGGAAAAATATTCCAACAAAGCACAAAACTCACTTCAAAAAATTTCAAGTGGCACAAAGCTTGGCTCAATCACAGCTGATCCGGCACTCTCTTCTTTGTCTGCATCTTTAAAATCTAAAATATCACTCCAAAGCCAAGCATTGCAAAACATTACAAATGGTGTTGCTATGGCAACTGTGGCCATCAATGCATTAGATGATCAAAAACAAATTTTAGACAATGTAAAAGAAATTTTATTTGATGCCTCAAATACTGCAATGCATTCAGAAAATGAGCTAAGAAGTATGTATCAAGACATTGTTTCAAAACTAAAAAGATTCAATCAAATTGCAGCAGATACCACTTATGATGGTGTTCATCTTTTGCAAAAAGATGGCACTTTGGCTGAGGCAACTGCTACAAAGGGAGAGGCTGCTAATTTGTTTAACATCCAAACAGGAGCAAGTGCAGAGGATGTGGTCAAATCAAGAGACCCGATAGCATCTAATCTTTTTTTGATAGATGAATTATTTGCAGCCGATAACCCAGTAGTTATTACTGCTAGGTATAATTTTGATGGGTTTATGAATGGTAATAACTCAGAAAATTTATTTTCAAACAAAACAGCAGCAGGTAGTATATATAACCCAGAGCATTTAATAGCCACAATAGAAGAAGCTACTAAAAAATTAGCTAAATTCAAAAACGAAGCTTCAAATGTGTTATCCTCATTAGAAGAAAAATTTAACTCTATAAAAATAAGCATAAGCCAATTAAAAACAGCAAATTCAAATATAGAGGGTGTGGATTTTGCACAAGAGAGTGCTAATTTCAATAAATACTCTGTGCTCTCAAAAGCAGGCACTTTTGTATTGGCACAAGCCAATAAGCTTGATGAGCAAATACTTGATCTTTTGAGATAATTTTTGTCAAATTAAGAGTTTTGGTATTGGATAATTCTTACATAGAGATTATAAATGCAAGCGAAAATAATCTAAAAAATATATCATTAAAAATACCTAAAAACTCTCTTTGTGTAGTAACAGGGCTTAGTGGTAGCGGTAAAAGCTCCCTTGCTTTTGGTACTTTATACACAGAGGGACAAAGAAGATATATAGAATCTCTCTCATCTTATGCAAGACAATTTTTAGGCAAATTACAAAAACCAAAAGTGCAAAAGATAAACGGATTAACTCCGGCTATTGCCATAGATCAAAAATCTACTTCTAAAAACCCAAGATCAACCGTAGGGACAATAACAGAAATATACGATTATTTAAGATTGCTTTTTGCAAGAATAGGTGAGCCACATTGTTATAAATGTGGCGAAAAAATATCAAGTATGAATGAGAGTGATGTTATCAATCAAGTGCTTGCTTTGCCACAAGGTAGCAAAGTAGTTATTCTCGCACCAATTATCAACAGAAAAAAAGGTAGCTTTGCAGATTTGTTTGAGAATTTAAAATCAAAAGGCTATGTTAGAGTATGGGTTGATGGTGTTATTGCAAGATTAGATGAAGAAGAGTTAGAGTTAGAGAAAAACAAAATGCACACCATAAAAGCCGTAATAGACAGAGTGGTTGTAAATGATGATAATACAAGCAGAATATCCACCTCAGTAGAAAAAGCCCTAAAAGAGAGCTTTGGCGAATTAGAAGTAGAGGTTTTAAATAGCGACGATGCCAATATAAAATGCGATAGACATATTCATTATAGTATGCATAATGCTTGTTTTACTTGTAAAATATCTTATGATAAATTAGAGCCAATATCGTTTTCTTTTAATTCCCCAAAAGGTGCTTGTAGTGCTTGTGATGGGCTTGGTATTAGATACACTCTTGATAAGGCGCAAATAATTGATGAGGCAAAAACACTAAATGAAGGCAGTGTTAGATTGTTTTATGGGTTTAATAAAGGCTATTATTTTAAAATGCTTGAAGGTTTTTGCAAAAACGCAAACATAGATATGGATACCCCTTTTGGGCAATTGCAAGAGCATGAAAAGGGCGCTATTTTGCTAGGAAGTGCAACAAAGGCAGTATTTACTTGGAAACGCCACAAGCTAACAAGAGAGTGGATAGGCGTTACAAAATTGGCATATGATATGATAAAAGACGACAAAGATAGTGCGAATTTTATGATAGAAAAAAAATGCGATAAATGTGATGGTTTTAGGCTAAACCCCTCCGCGCTTAGTGTTAAGGTTTTGGATAAAACAATATCTTATTTTATAAGCGAGCCTATTGAGGTGGTAAATGAGTTTTTTACTAAAAATACCTTTACCCATTTAAGCGAACAAGAACAACAAATTGCACAACCTATTTTAAAAGAAATCAAAGAGAGAATATATTTTTTGTATGATGTTGGTCTTGGATATTTATCTTTGGGTAGAGATGCAAGAAGTATAAGTGGTGGAGAAGCACAAAGAATAAGAATAGCTTCACAAATTGGTAGTGGGCTAACAGGTGTGATGTATGTTTTAGATGAGCCATCTATTGGGCTTCATGAGCGAGATACATTTAAACTTATAAATACTCTAAAAAACCTACAAACAAAAGGCAATAGCCTAATAGTGGTTGAGCATGACAAAGAAACAATACTTCACGCTGATTGGATAGTAGATGTTGGACCAAGAGCAGGGGTTAATGGTGGGCAGATTGTCTTTAATGGCAAAGCAAAAGATTTGCCAAAAGCTAACACATTAACTGCAAAATATATCAATGGCGAGTTAGATGTTAAATATTTTTATAGACGCGCGCAAAAAGAGTGGTTAGAGCTTAGCGGAGTAACACTAAATAATATAAACAATTTAGATGTAAAAATACCCCTACATAATTTAGTTGCTATTACAGGCGTTAGTGGCTCTGGCAAAAGCTCGTTGGTTTTGGGTGCTTTATTGCCATTAATAAAAGAAGCCACACATAATTATAAAAAAATCAAAAAAATAGATGGCGTGAGCATAAAAGGCGTTGATAGCATAGACAAAGTTGTATATTTAGATCAAAGCCCAATAGGTAGAACCCCACGAAGTAACCCAGCTACTTACACAGGGCTTATGGATGATATAAGAGAGCTTTTTGCAAGCACAAAAGAGGCACAAATGATGGGCTATAAGATAGGT
>CAZXTK010000006.1:12196-33140 GCA_964643665.1 uncultured Campylobacterales bacterium | reverse complement strand
AGCAGTGCAGTTTCTTGAAGTTGGTTATACCACAGAATTCCTTCATATGGCTTATGGCATATCTGTTCGTTGTATAAAAGCCCCATAATACAAAAACAAACATTATCATCAACACAAAAAACTATTTAAAACCTAATCAATAACTATCTAATAACCAAGGCAAAACCACATATTGTGGCTTTGGTTATTGGTTTATAAGTTTTATTCGTTTTATTTGTTGTTGAATGTTTTATTTTTTTGTAGCATATCTTTTAATATTATCTTGCCATATTCAACACCTGGTTGATTGTAAGCATTTATCTTTACAAACTTAGCAACAATAGAAGTAATTAGCTGATAAGTAAATATTAGCTTAGCAATGCTTTCTTCATCTACTCTATCTATCGTAATTACATCATAGGGTATATCCTTTCGCTCAGCCACAGATTTGATAGTGGCATCTGCTTGCATATTCATAAGTTTAGAAAAGCTCAAATCATCTATATAATCTAACTCATCATACCCGTCAAGATTGGTTTTTGGTATTGTGCTATCATCGTCAAAGTTTTGTATTTTTATAAAAGTTACACTTTTATCTCTCTTGCCTTCAATAATAAGTTGCAAAAAACTATGCTGATCTATTGGACCAATTAGCCCAATTGGTGTATGAGATTGTGCAGTTTTATTTACATTTAGCTTTCCTAAGCTTTCCCCCCAAAGTTGCACATACCATTTGTTAAATGCTTCTAATGAAGCAGAGTAGCTAAAAATAATATTGGTATTAAATCTATGCTTGTTTTCTACAAAAAACCTTGCTTTTTGTATAATAATGTCGTATTCTTCTGATTTATCAAAAAAACTATCTCTAACCTTTTTAGCACCTTTTAGCAATTTGTCTATATTGGCCCCTACAATAGAGAGAGGCAATAGTCCAACAGGGCTTAATACACTAAACCTACCACCCACATTTTTTGGTATTTCAAACATTTTTATATTGTTTTTAGTAGCATATTTTGCCAAAGTGGTGTTTGTCTCTGTTATTATTGTAGAGTTAGAAGCATTTATTTTAGCAAGGGAGTTTAAATATTTTAATATAGCTATGCTCTCAATTGTTTGCCCACTTTTGCTTATTGTTATAAAATGGGTATTGTTTTGCAAATGCTCTTTTACCATTGAGAGCTTATGAGCTATGTCTATTGGGTCAGTGGTATCAAAAAAATAAAGCTTTTTGCTAAATAGTTTGCTTTTTTTTAAAAACTCATATATAGCCATTGCACCCAAAGAGCTACCCCCAACACCTATAACTATAATATGCTCTTTTGTTATTGTTTTTGCATATTCTTTTATATCGCTTGTATCTTGTAATGGTAGATTATAATATCCTATAGTATTTATTTCTTGTTTTATTTCATTAAATATTTCGTCATTAGATTTTATTTGGTAAAAGTTTTTAGTATATTTCATTTTTATTCTTTTTATTCTTTATGCGATATATTATACCTAATGAAATATTTAAAATAAAATCTAAAAACCTAACTTATTGTTTTATTCAAAATAATGCTACAATAACAAATAATATTTTTAGGAGATCAAATGCACAAAGAGACAAAAGCTAAAATAGAAGATTTAATAAACAACAATAAAGTAGTGCTGTTTATGAAAGGCGATGCAATAGAGCCAAGATGTGGTTTTTCTGCGCAAGTTGTAGAGATACTAAAAGCTTGTGGGGTTGAGTTTAAAGATGTGAATGTGTTAGAAGATGAGCCAATATGGCTCGGGATAAAAGAATACAGCGATTGGCCAACAATACCTCAACTATATATCAACAAAGAATTTATCGGTGGTTGCGATATTGTTACACAAATGTATCAAGATGGCTCTTTAAAAGAAAAACTTACTAAATAAGGCAATAAAATGGAGTTTTTAAAATCAAAAAATGCACCACAGGCAATTGGTCCTTATAGTGTTGCTATCAAAAACGATGGGCTTATATATACTTCTGGGCAAATTGCTCTAAACACAAATGGCGATATAGTAGGAGATGATATAAAATCACAAACTATTCAAGTTTTACATAATCTAAAAGCAATTTTGCAAGATAATAATAGCTCAATGGATAATGTTATTAAAGTTACTATTTTTATGGCAAATATGGGTGATTTTGAAGTTGTAAATGAGATTTATGCAAAAGCATTTGGCAATCATAAGCCAGTAAGAAGCACAGTCGGAGTTAAAACATTGCCTAAAAATGTTTTAATTGAGATGGATGTAATAGCTAAGCATAATTAAAGCAAAGAAACAATATAATGATGTTTTTAAAAGGATGATAAAATGTATGCAATAATTAAATGTGGCGGAAAACAACATAAAGTTCAAGTTGGAGATATTATAGAAGTTGATAAACTATCAGGTGAGGTTAAAGAGAATATAACTATTAAAGAAGTTATCGCTTATAATGATGGCAAAAGCTTAAACACAGACACATCTGGTTTTAGTGTTGAGGCTAATATCGTTGTTCATGATAGAGCAAAAAAAGTGATTATTTTCAAAAAAAGAAGAAGAAAAGATTCAAGACTAAAAAGAGGTTTTAGAAGATCGTTTAGTAAAATAAAAATTACAAAAATAAACACAAAATAAAGGAGCATAGATGGCACACAAGAAAGGTCAGGGGAGCACCCAGAATAATAGAGATTCGGCAGGTAGAAGGTTAGGCGTTAAAAAATTTGGTGGCGAAGTAGTTAGATCTGGCAATATAATTTTAAGACAAAGAGGCACAAAAGTATGTGCTGGAAACAATGTAGGAATGGGCAAAGATCATACTATCTATTCTTTAATAGATGGTGTTGTTAAGTTTGAATACAAAACCAAAGACAAAAAGAAAGTATCTGTTTATCCTGCATAAATTATAATTTTATTCAAAATTACAAACAAATAATTGTTGATAAACATTTCAATTATTTGTTTTTATAAAAATCAAAAATCAATCAATTATTAATATTAAAGGCATTTTATGTTTACTGATAGTGTCTCGTTTTCTCTAAGTTCTGGAAATGGTGGCTCTGGATGTTCGTCGTTTAGAAGAGAAAAATTCGTAACAAAAGGCGGACCAGATGGTGGAGATGGCGGAAATGGTGGAAATGTTTATTTTGCAATAAGCCACAGCGAAAATACATTATCAAAGTTTAAAGGTAAAAATGTTCTAAAAGCTTCAAATGGGGCTAATGGTATGAGTTCAAGAAGAAGTGGCAAAAAAGGCGAGGACTTGGTGCTAAAAGTCCCACCCGGAACTCAGGTTGTAAATGACGACAATGGCGAAGTTTTGTTGGATTTAATAGAGCAAAAACAAAAAGTTTTATTGCTAAAAGGCGGTAAAGGAGGGCTTGGCAATTATCATTTTAAAAATGCAAGAAACCAAGCTCCAAGATACCATCAGCCGGGAATTAAAGGCGAGAAGCTAAATATAAGGCTGGAATTGAAACTAATAGCAGATATTGCTTTGGTTGGGTATCCAAATGTTGGTAAATCAACTCTAATATCTACCATATCAAACTCAAAAGCCAAAATTGCAAACTATGCATTTACAACACTTACTCCAAATTTGGGGGTGGTAAATGTTGGAGAATATGATAGCTTTGTGTTAGCAGATATCCCAGGAATTATAGAAGGGGCAAGTAGTGGAGCTGGTTTGGGTATTGAGTTTTTAAAGCATATTCAAAGAACAAACACACTTTTGTTTTTATTAGATTGCACGCATAATGTAGATATTCTAATTCAATTTAAAACATTACAAACAGAGCTAAAAACATTCTCGCACAAACTATACGAGCAACAATTTTCTATAATGATTAGCAAAAGCGATGCTTTGAGTGATGAAGAGCTCTCTAAATTGATAAGTGAATTAAAAAATGAATTTAGCATAACTCTTCAAAAACACACTTTGGCAAAAGATGGCTTGTTTGTTAGCAAACAAACACAAAATGGTGATAGAGTGCCTAAATTTGTAATTTTTGCTTCAAGTGCTACTCAATATAATATAGAGGCATTAAAATATTTAATGTTTGATATGATTAAAACAAGCGATAAAGAAGCATAAAAAGATATTATATGAATGTTTTAACCAATAATCAAGTTAGAATAGTTTTAAAAATAGGAACTGCAACTCTAACTAAAAATGATGGAGTAGATGAGCAATTTGTAGCCAAGCTAAGTGCTATGATTGCGAAATTAAAAAATAACAATTACGAAGTGATGATAGTTAGTTCTGGTGCTATTGGTTGTGGGTATAAGGCATTAAATCTAAATTTAGATATGTTAGATCTTGCCAACAAACAAGCATTAGCATCTATCGGACAGCCACTTCTTATGTCAACTTATAAAAAATATTTAGACAAATATAATATTTTATGCTCTCAATTATTATGTGATATTACAAGTTTTAAGGACAATGCAAAATGTTTAAATATGCGAAATTGTGTAGATGTTTTATTAAATAGCAAAATTGTGCCAATTTTTAATGAAAACGATGCACTCTCAACAGATGAGATTGTTTTTGGCGATAATGACCAGCTAAGCGCAAGTATAGCTTATTATACAGGTGCAAAAATGCTAATAGTGCTAAGCGATATAGACGGATATTACGACAAAAACCCAAGAGAGCATAAAGATGCCAAAATACAAAGAATAGTAAATAAAATAGATAAAAAAAGTCTCAATCAAATAGAATGTGCTAATTCTAAGTTTGCAACAGGTGGTATTGTTACAAAGCTAAAAGCAGCAAATTATCTAATAAAACATAAGCTAAAAATGATTTTATGCGATGGGCAAGACTTGGTAAATATTGAGAGTTTTTTATGCAAAAAAGAAATAAAGCATAATTTGCTAAACAATACAAGCCTAAAATTAGATTGCGAGTTTGTAGGAACATTATTTCAAGAGAGTGATTGATGGGCAAAAAAGTTATTTTTATGGGCACACCAAGCTATGCTACTGAGATATTAAAGCATTTATTGCAAGGGGGCTGTGATATAAAAGCGGTAGTAACAGCACAAGATAAAAAACAAGGAAGAGGGCAAAAGCTATCTGCTTCACATATAAAACAATATTGCATTGACAATAATTGCACCTTTGATATTTTGCAACCCAAAAATGTAAAAGAGCATAGTTTTGTAGAAGTTTTAAAAAAATACAAAGCAGATTTTATAGTTGTTGGGGCTTATGGGCAGATTTTAAGTCAAGAGATTTTGGATATAACTACTTGTATCAATTTGCATGCTTCATTGCTTCCAAATTATAGAGGGGCTAGCCCTATACATTCTAGTATTTTAAATAATGATAAGTTTAGTGGTGTTAGTGCTATGAAAATGAGTTTAAAAATGGATGTAGGCGATGTTTTGGGTATGTCGTATTACAAAATAAAAAATGCTAAAAATATAATACAAGCCTATAACGAGCTTAGTGTTATGGCAGGTTGCTTGGCTGTTAGAGTGATTGATAATTATGATAAGTTACAACCTAAAAAACAAAACAATGTATTTGCAAGCTATTGTAAAAAAATAAAAAAAGAAGACGGGCTAATTGATTTTTCTAATGCAAGAGATATTTATTTAAAATACAAGGCCTTTTATTTATGGCCACAAGTTTTTAGTAAAGATAATATAAAAATAAAAAACTTAGATTTGCATAATGCCTCAAATAAGCATAAAAAAGCATTAGAGATATTGCAAATAAATAAAAGTGAAAAATATATAATAATATCTTGCTTGATAGGTGAGCTAAAAATATTTAGCATTGCTGAGCCATCAAAAAAAGAAATAACAGCCATGGATTTTTTAAGCAAAAAAGGATTAAAAATTGGAGATTATTTATTTTGATAAGATTGAATCTACTCAAATATATCTCAAAGAGCAAATAAAGCAAAACAAAATACAAAAACCAACCTTAGTATATACTTTTAACCAAACAAATGGAATTGGTAGTAGAGACAATATGTGGGTAGGGGAGAGTGGCTCTTTGTTTTTTTCGTTTTGTGTTAAAAAGCAAGCTTTGCCCAATGATTTGCCACTAAGTAGCATCAGCCTTTATTTTACATATATTTTTAAGCAAGTATTGCAAAATAATGGCTCTAAAATATGGCTTAAATGGCCTAATGATTTGTATATAAATAAAAACAAAGTTGGTGGCTGTGTTAGTAGTAGTCTAAAAGATTATATTTTATGTGGAATTGGGTTGAATTTTAGCAATTTAAAGTTTTGCAATATAGATATTGATGTAGATAAATTGGATTTAATAAAGCAATATTTAAGAAATATAGAAAATGTGAAAAAATATCCAAAATGGAGCGATATTTTTAGCAAATATAAGGTAGAATTTTGTCTAAGCAAGGAGTTTTTTATAAACTTAAATAATAAAAAAGTTTCATTAAAAAACGCTGTTTTAAATAGCGATGGCTCCTTGACTATCAATAATGAAAAGGTTTATAACGCAAGATGAGTGAAGTAATAGCAATAGCAAATCAAAAAGGTGGCGTAGGTAAAACTACAACAACAGTAAATTTATGTGCAGCATTAGCAGCAGAGGGCAAAAGGGTGTTGCTAATAGATGCAGATCCACAAGCAAACTCAACAACATCTGTTGGGTTTCATAGAGACTCTTATGAGTATAATTTGTATCATGTAATGTTGGGAACTAAAACATTAGATGATATTATTTTGCATACCAATATGGACAATTTAGATTTAGCACCTTCTAATATTGGTCTTGTTGGTATTGAAAAAGAATTTTATGACAACAAAAAAAATAGAGAGATTATTTTAAAAGAAAGAATAAGCAATTTATCCAAAAAATACGACTTTATAGTTATAGATGCGCCTCCTGCATTAGGACCTATTACAATAAATATATTAACAGCTTCCAATTCTGTTATCATACCAATACAATGCGAATTTTTTGCATTAGAGGGGTTAGCGCAATTATTAAATACAATTAAATTAGTAAAGCAAACTCTAAACCCAGAGCTTGATGTAAAAGGGTTTTTGCCTACAATGTATAGCTCTCAAAACAATCTTTCAAAACAAGTTCTTGCAGATTTGACAAAACATTTTAAAGCAAAATTGTTTAGAAATAATAGTGACTCTTATATCGTTGTTCCTAGAAATATAAAATTAGCAGAAGCACCTAGTTTTGGTCAATCTATTTTAGAATACGATCACAACTCAGTTGGCTCGCAAGCATATAGCAACTTGGCAAAGGCATTATTATAAATGAGCCTTGGTAAAAATTTAGGCAAAAGGCAAACCTTAGGTAGAGGCTTAGGCGAGCTTCTTGGGGAGGTAGAAATAGCCTATAATTCAAGCACACCAAATGCCAATAAAGACAAAAAAGTCTCTTTGCCAACTAATGAAATTGAAATAAGTAAAATATCTACTAATCCTTATCAGCCTCGTAAAATTTTTGATCAAGAAAGACTAAAAGAGCTTAGTGCAAATATTAAGCAATACGGAATATTGCAACCAATTGTTGTAAATAAAAAAGGCGATGAATATATATTGATTGCTGGTGAGAGACGCCTTAGAGCTAGTAAAATGGCAAATTTAACGACCATAAAGGCAAATATTTTAAATATATCAGATAAAAAGCTAAGAGAGATTGCTCTTATTGAGAATATTCAAAGAGAAGATTTAAATATTATTGAGGTTGCATATTCTTATGCAGGTCTTATAAATGATTATAAAATAACTCATGACGAATTAGCCGCTATGGTTAGCAAAAGCCGAAGCTCTATAACTAACACACTAAGATTATTAACGCTTAGCTCTTATGTTCAGCAATTAATAGGAAGCTCAAAAATATCAACAGGTCACGGCAAATTATTGGTTGGATTAGATGAAAACAAACAAAAACAATTTGCAGATATAATAATAAAAGAAAATTTAAGTGTAAGACAAAGCGAAAAACTACTAAAAGGCGAAGATTACACAAACAATACTGCTAATATAGTACATGATAATAATGATAATAATTTAGATAAATCACATAGCAATAACGACACAAAAGATAATGCAAACAAATCTAAGCAGTCTTTTCCTTCTTTAATTAGGTTAGCTCAAAAGTTATCAGGTGAGGGTATTGATTCTGTGGCATCTAAGAATGTTTTAAAGATAAAGTTTAAAAGCGACAAAGAAGCAACTGAGTGGATAGAGTTTTTTAGCAATCCTCAATTTATAGCATTTTATACTCAGATGAAAAAGAAAGAAAAGTCTAATTAGCTTTTATAGCATTATTGATTTGCACAAATGCAAATAAGATTATAAATATAAAACACAAACTAAGCAAAATTTATTTTTTAAGTATATTTGCTTTGACAATAGATTATTTTTTTGTTAGTATTTTGCATAAATGGTTAAAAAACATATCTACAACAAGAGAGAGTTAGTAGAGCTTTTTAAACGTAAAAGGCTTGTAAATAAAAATTATACTTGGTATCTTGATTCATTAGAAGTTAGAATATTCGCTATTTATAATGAGCCAATTTCATATATAAAAGATATAAATCAAGCTTGTAGGTATAAAATCATATATGCAACAAAGGAATAAATAAAATGTATCAATGCCCATTTTGCTCAAAAAAAATATCTATGAGCAAAGCTTTTTGTTCTAAAATTTGCAAAGAGAACTATTTTCAAATAATAGCCATTCAGGTACCAAAATTATTTCTAAAAAGAATATTTATAATGTGCGATGAAAATGAGAGAGATAAAGAAATAATAGAACTTGCAAAGCGTCATTCTTGGAAGTTAGAATTACTTAAAATCAGAATAAGAGAAGAGGCGATTAGGGCAGGTTATATTGAGGGCGAAATATCTAAGTCGCGAACTTTAAATTAGCTATACTTCTTTTTATGAAAGTTTAGCTTGCTTTTATGGAATATTATTTCTTATTTTTTTTAACTAACTTTATTTTTGATTTATTTTGTTTTTTGATATAAGCATATACAAACACCATAGCAACGATAAAACCAAAACTAATTAACATACCCATACTAAGCCAAGTGGTGTTAAACAAATAGCCAAGCTGTATGTCTGGCTGTCTAAACGTCTCGCAACCAATTCTTGCAATGGAATATAAAGTGATATACAAGATTCCTATTTCCCCATCAAATTTTCTGTGTTTCCTATATAAGATAAGAATCATAAATACAACAAAACCCTCAAAAAATGCCTCGTATAATTGAGAGGGATGTCTTAGTTCGCCCAAAACATAAATCCCCCAAGGAACACTAGTCTCTATGCCCACAAGTTCTTGATTGATAAAGTTCCCAATCCTACCAAATATATAAGCAGCAGGTGTGCAAATTGCTGCTAAATCTACCAATTTAAGAAAAGAAATATTGTTTTTTCTTGCAAATAATATTGTAGCTATAATAAATCCAATTACGGCTCCATGATAGCTCATACCCCTTATGCCAACAAAAACGCCATCCATAAAGGGGTTAAAAATCTCCCATGGTCTTTGCAGATAATACATAGTATGTGAATCATAAAAAATAATATAACCAAGCCTAGCACCCAATATTACGCCTATTTCTGCCCATATTATATAGCTATCTACTTGCTCTTTATTGAGCCCTGTATCGCCTTTTGAAACTACCCAATAAGCAATATATATTGCAGTTACAAAGGCAATAGCATACATTATCCCATACCAATGAACATTTAAGCTACCTATGCTAAATGCAATAGGAGTAAAATTAGAATATATATGTTGCCAAAAATCTAACATCTAAAACCCTTTGTTTATAAAATTTGTTTATATAAAAAACCATTTTCATCTAATGATTTTAATATTTTTTCTTTGTGCTCACACCCTTTGGTCTCCACAGATACACTCACATAAGCATCGCCGTATTTTAAGCTTATAGAGTTTCTGTCATATTGGATATTTACAATATTTGCATCTAAATCATCAAAAAGTTTGCTCAAAATCGCCAAACTACCTGGCTTGTCTATTAGTGTTACTTTTAGGCTTAGCTTTCTGTTTGAATACACAAGCCCTTTTTGTATAATGGTTGATAACATTGTTACATCTATATTCCCGCCACTAAGCAGGCATACTACTTTTTTGTTTTTTATGTATGATTTTAGCTCTTTATTATCCAAACACGCAATGCTAACACAACCAGCACCCTCGGTAATTATTTTTTGTTTCTCCAATAAAAACAAAATAGCAGATGCAATCTCATCATCATTTACTTCTACTACTTTATCTACATATTCATTTATAATATCATATAGCTTTTTGCTAACATCTCTTACGGCTATGCCATCTGCTATTGTTTTTACACTCTTGCTGTTTTGTATTTTTTGCCTATCAAGCGATACTTTCATCGCATTTGCACCACTTGCCACTACACCTATTATTTTAATATTTGGGTTTATGTTTTTTAGTGCTATTGCTACACCGCTAATTAGTCCGCCTCCACCTATTGGCACTATAATAGTGTCTATATTTGGCACATCATCTATAATTTCAAGTGCAATAGTGCCTTGCCCACTAATAACATCATCATCCGCGTATGGGTGAATAAATTCTTTGTTGTTTTCTTTTGCATATTTTAGGGCATATTCATAGCATTCATCATAATTATTGCCTTTTAATACAACATTTGCTCCATAATATTTTACACCAATTATTTTTGTAAGAGGTGTCGCCTCAGGCATAAAAATAGTAGCCTCACATTCAAATTTATTGGCACTAAATGCCACTCCACCTGCGTGGTTTCCTGCGCTTGCAGCCACTATGCCTTTTTGTAAAACATTTTTATTTAAATTTGATATCTTATTGTATGCGCCTCTTAGCTTGAAACTACCGCTAAATTGTAGATTTTCCTTTTTTAGAAAAATATCACAATCATGCATTTTAGAAAGAGTGGGGGCATAAGATGTTGGAGTTTTTGCAATAACCTCACTTAGAGTTTGCTTTGCTTTTTGTATGGTTTGTAAATTCAGATTATTAGTCATTTTTGTACTAAACTCTCTCATATAATGCACAAGAGCTATTTTTGTTGTGGATATTTTCACTCCACGATTTTATATCATGTATTTTTATATTTTCTAAATCTTTTACCATCTTAGATATGTTTGAATGCAGTGTTTTTGTATCGCCTTGGTTGCTTTCAATAGCATATTTTAAATACACGCTAGAATATCTTTTTCTTAATTGGTTTATGATGTGATGAATATCAAATACATTGTTTTTTGGCACTTCATTTGTAAGCTCTTGGAGTGCTTTTTTCATATTCTCTTTTGCATCCATTTTTAACTCCTTGCCTTATTTATTTTATAGCTTTTTTAACATATTGCATAGCCAACGCTTTAGCTTCGTTTATTTTATTTGGCTCAAACACCTTTATTCCGCCACTTGCAAAATCATCTCTTCCGCCACCTCTTCCGTCTAAGAATTGGCATATTTCATTTACCCATTCTTTTGCGCTTATATTATCTATGCCTCTAACGCCACTTACAATCATTTTTTTATCTTTAAGCCCAAAAAGCATAACTGCAACTTTTTTATATTTAGATTTTAGCTCATCTATTTTGCTTTTTATATCCCCATCAAATTCATCTATTATTATAACTTTATCATCTATTTTGCTACTTTGTAACTCTTTGCTTGTGGTGTTTTGTAACTCTTTTATCGTGTTTTGCAATTGCTTATTGGTTTGTTTTAAATCAGATGTGTATTTTTGTAAATCTTTTGTTTTATTTTCGTTTTGCAAGTTATTTACAAGCTGCATATTCTCATTTGCTATATCCATAAAGGCTCTACCGCATACTGCCTCTATTCGTCTTACCCCCAAAGACACGCCTTTTTCGCTAATTATCTTAAATCCACCTATAAAACCGCTATTTTGTATGTGCAAGCCCCCACAAAGCTCTACACTTCCATCTTTACTGCCTCCAAAGCTAACCACTCTTACATTATTGTTGTCGTATTTTTCTCCAAACATTGCAATAGCACCTTGTTTTTTTGCCTCATCTAAGCTCGTATTACTTGCTTGCATTTGTATATTTTTATAAATTAGCTCATTTACAATCTCTTCTACTTGTGCGATCTGCTCTTTTGTTAGTGCTTTATCATAAGTAAAATCAAATCTTAGTTTATGCTCGTTATTTAAACTACCAGCTTGTGAGACATTATCTCCCAAAACCTTTTTAAGCGCACTTTGGAGTAAATGTGTAGCACTATGATGTTTTCTTATTTCTTGTTGTCTTAGGGTATTTACATAAAGGGCGCAATTAGTACTATTTTTTATATATTGCAATATAGGCAAAATATCATCTGTTTGTATGAGCGATAAATTTATGCCAAAAAACTTTTTAGTATCTGTAATTGGTATTTTTTTGTTATCTAGTATAAAATATCCGCTATCTCCAATCTGTCCACCACCTTGTGCATAAAATGGTGTTTGTTTAAACATTACCCAATAAGTGTTAGTTTTATTTGTATTGTTTGAAGTGATTATTTTAAAATCCTCATCTAATATGGCTAAAATAGGGCTTTGGCAATTGCTGTGCTCATAACCTACAAAGCTATTTACTCCAAATTGCTCTAATAGTGTATTAAAATCACCATCATTACTATCTTTTTTACTCCACGAGTTAGACGACTTTGCTTTTTGCTCATCCATACATTTATTAAAGGCATTCTCATCTAATGTTATGTTTTTCTCTCTTAGCATATCTTGTGTCAAATCAAGAGGAAACCCATATGTATCGTATAGCTTAAATGCCATCTTAGGGTCAAATTGTTTATCTTCGCCTACATTTTCTAACTCTTGATTAAAAAATATAATCCCCTTAGATATTGTCTCACAAAACCTTTTCTCTTCGTTTTGTATTTGCTCTTTTATGTAAGATTGTTTTTCTTTTAGGCTTGGATAAACATCTTTCATTTGCTCACATAATGTATTAAACAACTCACCCAAAAATGGCTCCTTGCACCCTAACAAATATCCATGTCTTGAAGCCCTTCTTAAAATTCGTCTTAGCACATAGCCTCTGCCACTTGCGCCAAAAAGCACACCACTATCAAGCATAAAAGATATTGCTCTTATGTGATCACTTATCACCCTAAAACTATGTATGTTTTCTTTGTTTGTTTTTGTGTTAGATATTTGCTCCATTTTGTTAATAAGGGGCATAAACAAAGAGCTATCATAGTTATTTAACACGCCTTCTTTTATGGCAACAATTCTCTCAAGCCCCATTCCTGTATCTATACTTGGGTTAGGTAGTGGAGTGCGTGAGCCGTCTTTGTGTTGTTCATATTGCATAAAAACCAAGTTCCAAATCTCTAAAAACCTATCTCCATCTCCACCAAGATAATCTTCTTTTGAGCTAAAAAACTCTTCGCCTTGATCATAAAAAATCTCACTACAATACCCACAAGGTCCAATATCACCCATAGACCAAAAATTATCTTTATCGCCAAATCTTTTTATTTTATTCTCATCTACTTTTATTATGTTTTTCCAAACATCATAAGCTTCATCATCTTTTGTATGCACTGTTACATACAATTTATTAGTATCTAATTTTAAATGCTTAGTTATAAATTCCCACGCATACTCTATAGCCTCTTTTTTGAAATACCCACCAAAAGAAAAATTCCCAAGCATCTCAAATAGCGTATGATGTCTTGTGGTGTAGCCAACATTTTCTAAGTCATTATGTTTTCCACCAGCTCTAAGGCATAACTGCGAGCTTGTTGCTGTTTTGTTTTTTGGTGGTGGAGTTTTACCTGTAAAAATATCTTTAAACTGCACCATACCAGCATTTACAAAAAGCAAAGTTGGATCATCTAATACCAAAGGTGCGCTTTGTTTTAGCTCGTGGTTTTTGCTAACAAAAAAGTCTAAAAATTGTTTTCGTATGTCTAACTGATTGCTCATGCTCTATTAAAATGCTTCTTGTATTACTTTTTTAAAAAAGCTCTCTATCAAAGCTCTTACCTTTTTGGCTTGTGTTTTGTTGCCTTTTAGGTCAGGTATTCTGTATGAGAGGTATATTTTTTTTGAATTAACTTCTTGAAAAAGTGCCACAGTAAAAGGGCAATTTGCTATATTTCTTGCATCTAAGCTCATCATTGCACGAGACAAATCAGCCTTACAAAAACTATAAGCCATACCGTATTTGTAAATATCTTTTTGGCTTTTGTTTGCTTTTGTTCTTTTTAGCATTTTTTCTATGTGTCTTGTTTCTGTTATTTTTGTGCCGGTTGCTAATATAGAGTCTCTCAAATCATCTAATGCATCTTGAAATTGATAATCTTTTATCTCAATAGTTATTACTTCTGAGTGAGAAAAGCTAAAAGTAATCGCAAAAATAAATAATATTTTTAAAATATTTTTCATCAATACCCCTTGTTTTTAAATAATTATATCCAAGTGTGGCTTTTAGACAAACTTATTAACAAATTATAATATTATTTTTAGCTATTATATTAAACATTTACAAATATTTTGGAGTATTAAAATGAGTAAAAACTCACAAAGTAATGATAAAAACGCCAAAAACGGCTATTTTGGGCAATTTGGCGGTGCTTTTATAAGCGAGACATTATCTAATGCCTTTTTAGGATTAGATAGAGAATTTAATAAATACATACATGACAAAGACTTTTTAGATGAGTTAAATATTTTACTAAAAGATTATGCAAACAGACCAAGTAAACTATATTATGCAAAAAATATAAGCGAATCTTTGGGTGGAGCTAAGATTTATTTAAAAAGAGAAGATCTAAACCACACAGGCGCTCATAAGATAAATAATGTATTAGCACAAGTGCTATTAGCAAAAAAAATGGGCAAAAAAAGAATAATAGCAGAAACAGGTGCTGGCTCTCACGGGGTGGCTACTGCTACTGCTTGTGCTTTGCTTAAAATGCCATGTGTTGTTTATATGGGCGAAGTTGATACAAAACGCCAAGCTTTGAATGTGTTTAAAATGCAACTCTTAGGCGCGAAAGTCGTAGCCGTTAGCAGGGGAGATGCAACACTAAAAGAAGCAGTTAGCGAAGCTATGGTTGAGTGGAGCAAAAGAGTTGATGATACTTATTATTGTTTAGGCAGTATAGTTGGCGCTCATCCTTACCCAACTATGGTTAGAGAGTTTCAAAAAATAATAGGTATTGAGCTAAAAGAGCAGATAAACAAAGCAGAGGGTAAAAATCCTGATTATATAATAGCTTGTGTTGGTGGAGGCTCTAATGCTATTGGGGTGTTTTATGATTTTATAAACAACAAAGAAACACAACTAATTGGCGTAGAAGCAGCAGGTAAAGGGGTAGATACCAAAGAGCATGCAAGCTCTATTGCAAAAGGCGAGGTTGGAATTTTTCATGGAATGAAAAGCTATTTTTTACAAGATGGGCAAAATATTGCACCAGTTCATTCTATATCTGCTGGGTTAGATTATCCCGGAGTTGGACCAGAGCTTAGCTATTTGTTTGAAAGCGGTAGAGTGAAGTTTGAAAATGCAACAGATACACAAGCTCTTGATGCTTTTAGGGCTCTATCTATGCAAGAAGGTATAATACCAGCATTAGAGAGCTCTCATGCTTTGGCATATGGTTTTAAATTAGCTAAAACCCTACCAAAAGATAAAATTATTGTTATAAATTTAAGCGGTAGGGGCGATAAAGATATGCAACAAGTCTCTAATATTGATGGATTTTTAGATAAAAAGGATTAAATATGCAAAAAAGTATAAAAGATGTATTTAAAAACAACAAAGCTGTTATTGCATATTTAACTTTGGGTGATCCTAACTTAAAAACAAGTGAGCAATATGTTATAGACTTAGCAAAAGGCGGGGCAGATATTATTGAGCTTGGCATACCTTTTAGCGACCCTGTTGGAGATGGCGAAGTGATAACAAAAGCAAATGAGCGAGCACTTAGTAGTGGCGATGATGTTAGTATAGATAGGCTTTTTGAGAGTGTAAAAAACATTAGAGCTAAAATTAGCACCCCCCTTGTTTGGCTTAGCTATCTTAATCCTATTTTTAGATACGGATACGATAAGTTTTTTGCAAATTGCGCAAAATACAAAGTAAATGGCGTGATAATCCCTGATATGCCTTTTGAAGAACAAGATGAGATCAAGTCATACACCGATAAATACAATATTGATATTATCACTCTAATATCCCCAACTTCAAGAGATAGGGTGGAGTTTTTAAGTAAAAATGCAAAAGGTTTTATTTATGCTGTGTCATCACTAGGTGTAACAGGGGTTAGAGAGAGTATTGCAACAAATACATCTAAATTTGCAAAAGATATAAAAGATTACGCAAATGTGCCTGTGGCTATTGGTTTTGGAATTAGCACAAAAGAGCAAGTAAAAGATTTAGTGCAAGATTATGATGGTGTTATTATAGGAAGTTCAATTGTAAGAATAATTCAAAAACACGGAAAAAATGCAAGTAAATATTTGATTGATTATATAAAAGAACTAAAAAGCGCAACAACAACTAATAAATAATATTTATTTTATACCTCTTGCAATGATAAGCAATATCAATGCGAGAAATATAAATAATTGAACAATTAAGCAATTAAATATTTAAACAATAACTTTTATAGCTTTTTAAATTATTTTTGATTTTATGGTTGCGGGAGTAGGATTTGAACCTACGACCTTTGGGTTATGAGCCCAACGAGCTACCAAGCTGCTCTATCCCGCGACAAAATAAGAAAAGTTTAAATTGGATGGGGATATAGGATTCGAACCTATGAATGACGGCACCAAAAGCCGTTGCCTTACCACTTGGCGAATCCCCAACAATTTAAGTGGCAATTATAACTACTTTTTATATTTTTGTCAATTATTGATAAAAATAAGGCATATTGAGTGTTTTTTTGATAAGCCAAAAGCTATATGTATTATTTGTTTTATTTTTTTATAGTATTATACGAATAGTTCAAAAATAAGATAGCAAGGTAGCAAGACATGGAGTCAAAAAAAAGAGTTCTAAAAGCAATAGAAGAGATAAAAAAAGGCAATATGATAATAATGCTTGATGATGAAGACAGAGAAAATGAAGGAGATTTAGTATATGCTGGAGTTTTCTCAACTCCTAATAAGGTTAACTTTATGGCAACTCATGCAAAAGGTTTGATATGTGTCTCAATAGAGCATAGCGATGCTGTAAGATTAGAATTAGATACTATGGTCAAACACAATGATTCATCTTATGAGACCGCGTTTACTATATCTGTTGATGGCAAAAATGCCAAAACTGGCATAAGCGCATTTGAGAGGGATGAGACTATTAAGCTACTATCAAATACACTCTCTAAGCCAAGTGATTTGGTTAGACCAGGGCATATATTCCCACTTATTGGCAAAAAAGGCGGAGTGCTTAGTAGAACAGGGCATACAGAAGGCTCTTTGGATATTTGCAAATTAGCAGGGCTTCATAGTGTGGGCGTTATTTGCGAGATAATGAAAGATGATGGAACTATGGCAAGAGCAGATGATTTAGATGTTTTTGCCGCTGAGCATAATTTGGCGCAAGTTTATATATCAGATATTGTTCAGTATAGATTAGAGCATGAGAGCTTAATAGAGCAAATACAAAAAGAAGATATTGAATTTTTTGGCACTAAGGCTACAAAAAGAGTGTTTAAAGACCATTTAGATAAAACTTACAATGTAATTAGTTTTGGAAAAATTAGCTCTAATTGTAATGTTAAGTTTCACAAAATAAGCAATGATTATGATTTGATGTGCAACAAACAAGTTTTTGATGATTTTTATAATAGCATTTTGTATTTGCAAAAAAATAGCGGGGTGCTTGTGTTCTTACCAAAAGAAACAATAGAAGAAGATGCCGTAAATATGCCACTAAAAAAGAGCTACGGCATAGGTGCGCAATTATTAAGAGAGATTGGTGTGGTAGATATAAATTTGCTCTCTCATAAAAACAATAATAATTATGCAGGCTTGCAAGGTTTTGGGCTAAATATCAAAAAACAAATATCAATTTAGCATATTTAGAAACGAGTGCTTTATTTTAATTATTATTAGATACAATCTGCTTATAAATTCCACTAAAAAGAGCTAAAATGCAAGACATTAAAATATTCTCAGGCACCTCAAACGAACAATTAGCACAAAATGTAGCAAAAAAGTTAGATTTAGACATAAGCGCACTTACAATATCTAAATTTAAAGATGGAGAAACTTGTTGTAAAGTTGCAGATGAGTTTAAAGTAATAGGCAGAGATGTGTTTATAATACAAAGCACAAACAAACCTACAAATGACAATCTAATGGAGCTTTTGATAATGGCAGCAGCCATTAAACGAAGTGGATCTAAAACAATAACCGCAGTTATACCATATTTTGGCTATGCAAGACAAGATAGAAAAACAGAAGCCGGTATGCCAATTACGGCAAAATTAGTTGCAGATTTAATACAAGCATCTAATATAGATAGATTGATAGTTTTAGATATACATAGTGCTCATATTGTCGGCTTTTTTAATATATTAGTAGAAGACATTTATGCCTCTGATGTGTTTTTAGAGTATCTAAAATCAAATACTGATTTAACAAATGCAATAATTGTTTCGCCTGATGTAGGTGGTGTTGCAAGAGCTAGAAAATATAGCGAATTTTTAAGCCTACCACTTGCAATAGTCGATAAAAAACGAGATGCACCAAACCAAAGCTGTGTTATGAATATAATAGGCGATGTTGAGGGTAAGCTTGCCATACTTGTTGATGACATGGTAGATACCGCTGGCACACTAATGCAAGCAGCAAAAGCACTAAAAACAAAAGGAGCAACAAAAGTTATTGCATGTTGCACCCATGGGGTTCTTAGTGATGAAGCAGGTAGCAAGATAGAACAAAGCGAGATAGAAGAGCTTTTGATAACAGATACAATCACCCCAACAAAAACATACAAAAACATAAAAGTTTTAAGTGTAGATGGCATTATTGCTGAGGCTATCAAAAGTTTAGTTAGCAAATAATGTAGTTTTCGTGATTAAACAAGATGCAAAAATATATAAGAAATTTTTCTATAATTGCCCACATAGATCACGGCAAAAGCACATTGGCAGATAGGCTAATTAGCGAATGTAAAGGCGTGAGTGAGCGACAACTTAGCGCGCAGGTTATGGACACTATGGATATAGAGCAAGAGCGTGGCATAACCATAAAGGCACAAAGCGTTAGATTGCAGTATGTAAAAGATGGCGAAGTTTATATACTAAATTTAATAGACACCCCCGGTCATGTTGATTTTAGCTATGAAGTATCTCGTTCTTTGTGTGCTAGTAATGGTGCATTGCTTATTGTAGATTCAAGCCAAGGGGTTGAGGCACAAACTATTGCAAATGTTTATATAGCAATAGAGAATAATTTAGAGATTTTACCAGTTTTAAACAAGATAGACTTACCAAATGCAGATGTAGGTAGGGTAAAAGAAGATATAGAGCAAACAATAGGCGTTGATTGCGCTAATGCAAACGAAGTATCTGCCAAAACAGGCGAGGGCATAGTAAAACTTTTAGATGATATTGTTACAAAAATACCACCACCAAATGGCGATGAAAATGCACCAACAAAGGCATTAGTCTATGATAGCTGGTTTGATAGCTATTTGGGTGTATTAGCACTTGTGCGTGTTTTTGATGGAAGTATCAAAAAAAATCAAATAATCAAACTTATGCAATGTGATAGCAAGCAACAAGTGCTATCTCTTATGTATCCAAACCCTATCAAAAATACACCAACCAATGAGATAAAAACAGGCGAAGTTGGCATAGTATCTATGGGGGTTAAAGATGTAGATAGCATAAAAGTAGGCGATACTATTACAGATTTTGCCAACCCTTGCGATAAGCCTATTGCAGGATTTAGCGAGGCGAAGAGTTTTGTTTTTGCTGGTTTTTACCCAATAGACACAGATAAATTTGAAGATTTAAGAGATGCTCTAAACAAACTACGACTAAATGATAGCTCCATATCTTTTGAGCCAGAAAGCTCTGTGGCGTTGGGGCTTGGTTTTAGGGCTGGCTTTTTGGGAATGTTGCATTTAGAAATAACAAAAGAACGATTAGAGCGAGAGTTTCATATTGACCTTATAGCCACTACACCAACTGTTATTTATGAAGTAAAAACAAAAAAAGGCGAGACTATAAGCGTAGCGAACCCTAGCGAATTGCCACCGCAAAATTTAATAGAATACATAAAAGAGCCATATGTTAGAGCAAATATCCTAACACCAGATGAATATGTTGGGGCGCTAATTAAGCTTCTTAATAATAAAAGAGGTGAGCAAGTAAAGATGGATTATATAAATGAAGATAGGGTGATGTTAGAATACAATATACCTATGAATGAGATTGTAGTTGATTTTTATGATACTTTAAAATCTATCACGAGAGGCTATGCGTCGTTTGAATATGAGGTTATTGGTTTTAGAGAGGGTAATTTAAAAAAATTAGATATTTTAGTGGCTGGTGATGTTGTAGATGCGCTTAGCGTGATAGTAGATGAAAGTAAGGCATTAGCAGTGGGTAGGGTGCTTGTAAAACAGCTAAAAGATATTATCCCTAGACAGCTATTTGTGGTCTCTATACAGGCTGCACTTGGTGGCAAGATATTAGCAAGAGAAAATGTAAAAAGTGTCGGCAAAAATGTTACTGCCAAATGTTATGGTGGGGATATTACGCGAAAAAGAAAATTATTAGAAAAACAAAAAGCCGGAAAGAAACGGATGAAAGCCATCGGAAAGGTTAATATACCTACCGAGGCTTTTATGAGTGTTTTAAAGTTGAAAGATGGATAAGGCTTAGCTTATTGATTGCTATCAAAAAGCCCTTTCGGAGGGTTTGTACCTACCGAGGCTTTTATGAGTGTTTTAAAGTTGAAAGATGGATAAGGCTTAGC
>CAZXTK010000006.1:0-12096 GCA_964643665.1 uncultured Campylobacterales bacterium | reverse complement strand
TGCGGAGGTGATAGCCTACCGAGGCTTTTATGAGTGTTTTAAAGTTGAAAGATGGTTGATTGGGTTTATGGTAAGATTGCACTCTTGTAATAATTTGCAAGTTTAGAAGGTAGCATAGAACATATTTTATAGATATTTTGATACAATACATTTATGCCTGTGTGGTGAAATTGGTAGACACGTTGGATTCAAAATCCAATGAGCTTTTGCTCGTGGCGGTTCGAGTCCGCCCATAGGTACCACTCTATAATCTAATCAAATCCAATAAATACTAATAAAACTCTCCATTTAAAATAGCAAAGCAATAAATCAATATAATACTCTATATGGTATAGCAATAAGCAGCACAATCTATACTTTTTAAAGGATATTTTAAGGGGTATTTATTTCTAATCTGAGTTTAATTAGATAATAAACTACCTAAAAAACAAGGAAAGTTAAATATTAAGATAGCTATTGCTCTTTTGGCTTACTTAACGCAACATTTCCAAAACTATTCAAGCATAATGCATTTTGTTACCCAATACAACTTCAAATAACTAAATATATTTTAGTTTATTGTTGCGCAAATATAATTTATAGGTATTTATTTAAACTTTGGAGCCTTGCTTGCGTCTACACCAAACTTATCATGCTTAACATTATCATTCACATTCCAATTGCTTATATCTTTGTTAAAAATACTACTTTTAAACATCAAACTCATATCTTCAACACTATGCATATCCCATTTATCTAATGGCTTGTTAAATTTGTTTGCTCCCATAAACATATATTTCATATCTCTAACATTACTTACATCCCATCTATCAAGTGGTTGGTTATAAGTAGAGCTATAAAACATATAACCCATATGTGCAACAGAACTCACATCCCAATAGTTTAAAGGCTTATCAAAGCTATGCGTGTGATAAAACAAATTCATCATATTTGTTACACTAGAAGTATCCCAATCTTCAATATCTTGGTTAAATTTGTGTGCTCTAAAAAACATACCCTCCAAACTTGTCACCTTGCTCACATCCCATTTATTAAGTGGCTGATTAAAGTTTTTTTGCATTATTAAACATATCTTGTATCATAACAACATTAGAGGTGCTCCAACTACTTAAAGGTTGATTAAAGCGTATTGCACCCCTAAACATACCGCTCATATCTCTAACTTTTGAGGTATCCCAATTATTGATAGGTTGATTGAAATTGATAGCACCCCAAAACATACTGCTCATATCTGTAACATTGCTCGTAACCCAGCCTTCAAGTGGGATATTGTATTGAAACCCCTTGAATAATTCGCTCATATCTTTAATATCGGTTGTGTCAGCTTGGCTTACCGCTTGACAAGCTATACTATCTGGTGTGGAGGCACTGCAAGTGGCTATAAGAGTTTTTAGCTCGTATAATTGCATCTTGTGTTTTTGCTTTTTGGGATCGTGTAGCGTCTTCTGTGAGTCTGAAGTTTCACTGCATGCGCAGAAATACGCCACAAATAATATTAGTAAAGTGTTTATTAGTCTTTTTATTTAAAATCCACATATATAGTAAAATTTTTACTATTTATTATGGTATCTCAATTCTTAATTTTAGCTTATTGAGATATGTGACATTAGCAAATGGGTTGGTGGTGATGTATCTCTTAAACCACTTAACACAGAAATAATAAGAGCTACAATATATATAAAATATAAAAACTAAACAAATATGCTAAAATAGCAATAATCTATTAAATAAGTAAAACAAACAAAAAGCACACAGCAAACAAGGACAAATATGCCAAGCAAAGAGCCACACTCAAACAACTTGCAAGATAAAGATATAGCTATTATTATATTGGCAGCTGGTCAGGGCACAAGAATGAAAAGCGATACCCCAAAGCCTTTGTTTAAAGTAAGTGGTAAAAGTATGCTCTCTCGTGTGATAAGCCAAAGCAAAAAAATAAGCGATGATATTACTGTGGTTGTTTACCATAAAGCAGATTTGATAAAGCAAGAATTGCAAAAAGAATTAAGCAATGGTGGCAAGAGTATAAAATACCACATACAAGATGTGCAAAAGCATAGCGGAACAGGTGGAGCCATAATGGGCATTGAGCTTAAAAGAAAATTTACCATAGTGCTAAATAGCGATATGCCACTAATCAAAGCTAAGCAGATAGCAAAACTAATAAACAAAGATAGCACAATAACTATGAGCACACTAAAACTAAAAAGCGCTGATGGCTATGGTAGAGTGGTGATTGATGCAAATACTAAAAATGTTGTAAAGATAGTAGAGCAAAAAGACGCTAGCAAAGATGAGCTAAAAATAAATATTGCAAATGCTGGGGTTTATTGTTTTAGGAGCGAGTTTTTAAAAGATAATTTATGCAAACTAACAAACAATAACAACTCAAACGAATATTATATTACAGATTTGGTAGCCATAGCGCTTGAACAAAACAAAAAAGTAACACCAATACAAGTTAGCAAAAAAAGCTTTTTGGGAGTAAATTCAAAGTTAGATTTGGCAAAATGCGAAGAGATTGACCAAAAAGAGATAAAAAAAACACATATGCTAAATGGTGTGTATATGCAAAATCCAAAAAGCATATTTATAGATAGCGATGTGGTATTTGAAGGCGAGTGTTTTGTATATGCAAATAGCATATTGCTTGGCAAAAGCATTATAAAAAACTCACATATAAAACCAAATACTATAATAGAAGACTCTATGATAGAAAACAGCACGATAGGACCATTTGCAAGAGTTAGACCAAAATGCGAGATAAAAGATAGCTTTGTGGGAAATTTTGTAGAAGTAAAAAATTCAAAACTAAACAATATAAAAGCAGGGCATTTAAGCTACTTGGGTGATAGCCAAATAAATAGTGGCACAAATATAGGCGCTGGGTGCATAACTTGCAATTATGATGGCATAAACAAACACAAAACAATAATAGGCAAAAATGTTTTTGTAGGCTCAAATTCTGCATTGGTTGCACCTGTGGTTATAGAAGATGATGTGCTAATTGGGGCTGGATCTACGATTACAAAAAATGTTGCAAAAGGCTCGCTAATTACTACAAGAGTAAAAAAACCAAGAGTTATTGCAGATTATTTTTATAAGTTTTTTACAAAAAGTTAGTTTATGAAAGAATATGCAATATTAAAAAACAAAAACATAGCACTTGGTGTGTGTGGCTCTGTGGCTATTTACAAAAGTTTAGAGCTTATAAGATTGTATAAAAAAGCTGGTGCTAATGTTAGGGTGGTGCTAAGCAAATTGGCAACTAAGTTTATTAAACCTATGCTTTTTGAGGCAATTAGTGGCAATAAGGTGTTAAGCGATGATACTCAAAGCTGGTGCGATGATAGCTTGAATAATCATATAGAAATAAGCAGATGGGCAGATGTTTTTGTAATAGCGCCTTGTAGTGTAAATACTCTAAACAAATTTGCAAATGGCATAAATGACAATGTGCTAACAGATAGCCTATTAGCAAACAATAAATACAAAAAAACTCTTATTTGCATGAGTGCAAATACTAAAATGTTACATAATAAAATAACACAAAAAAACATTAAAAAACTAAAAAAACTAAAATGCTCATTTGTAAAAACTCGTAATAAAACGCTTATTTGCAAAGAATTTGGCGAGGGAGCGTTGGCTGATGTGCAAGATATTTTTCATACAAGTGTAAAAATGCTAAAAAAGAACTCTTTTTGGCATAATAAAAGCGTAATAATAAATGGTGGTGGGAGTATAGAGCCAATAGATGGGGTTAGATATATTAGCAATTACTCTAGTGGCAAAATGGCTATATCCTTGGCAAAAGCGTTTTATTATAAGGGGGCAAATGTGCATTTTGTAGGCAATAAAGATGTATGCGATAGTGTAGAGTTTGATATTGCAAAATACATGGCAAATAGTGTAGATGAGCATTTTAAAATAGCTCAAAATATTATAAATAATTGCACAGATGTAGTGTATTTTATCGGTGCTGGTGCTATGAGTGATTATGCACTTAAAATTAAAGATAAACAAAATTCCAAAAATACCAAATTTGCAAAACTAAAAAAGCAAAATTTAGGTGATGATTTTGAGCTTAAACTTACAAAAACTACCGATGTAATAAAAAGCTTACAAGCAAAAAAAGACAATAAAACAGAGCTTATAAAAATTGGGTTCAAATGTGAATTAGACGAACATATCGCAAAAGAACAAGCATTTAAAAGCTTACAAACAAAAGGATTAGAACTTGTTTGCCTTAATGTTTTAAAAAGCTCAGATGATTTTGGGCGCGATGATACAAATATAGTGGTGTATGCAAAAAATCAAGATAAAGAAGTTATAAAATATAGTGGCTCTAAATTAGGCTTTGGCTTTGCATTAGCTAAATACATAAAAAATAAGCTTAAATAAATGAAAACCATAAAATACTCATCAAAAATCAAGCATATTGCTATTATTATGGATGGCAATGGTAGATGGGCAAAAGCACAAGGCAAAACACGCTCATACGGGCATAAAAAAGGGGCAAATACTCTTAAAAAAATCACAATACATTGTGCAAAAGCAAAAATAAAATACCTAAGCTTATATGCTTTTAGCACAGAAAACTGGGCAAGAAGCAAAAGCGAAGTTAGTTTTTTGATGAAGCTCCTATATAAATTTTTAACCTCGCAAGAAGAGTTATTTATACAAAACGATATTTGTTTTAAGGCGATTGGCGATATAAGCAAGTTATCAGATAAATTGCAAAAGCAAATTGCACATCTGCAAGATATTACAAAAAACAACAAAGGCTTAACCCAACTATTGGCTCTAAATTATGGTGCAAAAGATGAAATAATTAGAGCCATAAAGAGGCTAAACCATAAAAAGATAAAATTAAATGAAAAAAACATTGAAGACAATTTAGATACGGGCTTTAAAAAAGGTGCCAAAAAGGTAGATATTCTTATTAGAACAGGCGGAGAAAAAAGGCTCTCTAACTTTTTGCTTTGGCAATGTGCGTATGCGGAGCTATTTTTTACAAAAACTATGTGGCCTGAATTTAGCACAAAAGAGTTAGATAAAATATTAAAAAAGTTTTCAAAACGAGAGCGTAGATTTGGAAAAGAATGCTAATAAATGCCAAAACAATAAGCATTTTCAAAGAAAACTTAAGAATTATTTGCGAATAAGCTATAATTAAGCAATGAATAAAAACTAAAAAAGGCGTAAAATGGATATAGACTATAATGTGTTTGTTTTGATTGTTTTTGTTTTTGGTGCATGTGTTGGCTCGTTTTTAAATGTGTTTATATACAGAATAGACAAAGAGAAAATAAATATTCTAAACCCTAAGCGTTCTTTTTGCCCACATTGCAAACAAGTTATAAAGTTTTATCATAATATCCCATTATTATCTTATATATTCCTTTTGGGTAAATGTGCATATTGTTCTAAGGCAATATCGCCATTGTATTTTATAATAGAGCTTATTTGTGCATTGTTGTTTGTTTTGGTATTTTGGTATTTTAAAGATATAAATTATTACTCTATTGTGTTTTTGTTAATTTGCATAAATTTATTAGCGCTTAGCTTTATAGATTTTAAAATAAAAGCCGTTCCTGATTATTTGCTTTTTAGTATTAGTATTTTTGCATTGATGATTGGCGATATTATTAGCTTTTTTGTTTTTGTAGGTGGGGCATTTATGCTTGATTTTGTTGTTACTTTTTATGTGCAAAATATAAAATATGCCATCACAAAAAACGAAGCATTGTTAGATGCAAGAGCATTAGGCGAGGGCGATATGCCTATTTTTGGGCTAATTGGTGCGATACTTGGCATAAAATTAGGATTAGTTGCTATATTTGTAAGTGCTTGTGTGGCATTGGTGCCATCTATTATTGCATTGGCTATAAAAAAGCAAATCCATATAGCTTTTATACCTTATCTTAGCATTGGTTTTGTGTTTGTGTTTTTTATGCAAGATATTATAATGGCAAACTTCTAAGGAAAACAAGTGTTTTTGGCAAATTTATTCAAACCAATGGGGCTTGTAGAAGAGCATATTAGAAGAGGCTTAAATAATTATTTTATACCACTTTTTTTGGTTTTGTTTTGCATTATCACAATATCATCTCTAATTAAGTTGGCAACTTTAACTTCAATTATATCAATAGATGCAGGGGAGTTTTTTTATTTATATTTTTTGTCTATTGATGAAGTTATATTTTTTTCTCTTAATGCTACTTTTGCTATTTCTATGTGCCTATCTTTGTCAAAACTTTCAAGTGAGTATGAGCTTATAACTCTTAGCTCTTTTGGTTTTTCGCCTTTGGGGGTGATAAAAATAATATTTCCAATAGCATTACTTGTTAGTGTGTTTTCTATTTTGTTGTCTTTGGGTGTTTCGCCAAAATTAGAGCAACTCAAAGACAGCTTTTTAAACAAAAAAAAGCAATCAGCTTCTTTTAATATAAAAGAGGGTGAATATGGGCAAAGATTTGGAGATTGGATAGTGTATGCCAACTCAAAAGAAGGCAATGATTATAAAGATATAATTTTACTCTCTAATGAAGACAATGTGATTATTTTGATACTTGCAAGTAGTGCATTTATTGAAAACAATGGCGGTATTTTGAGATTAAACTTACAAAAAGGCAGAATTATTAAAACCGCTAATGATATAAAGCAGATTAATTTTGAATATATGGTGCTATCTAATATATTGCCCCCATCAAAAAGAATAGATAATTTAAACGATATTGTTTATTATTGGGCGAATAAAGGCGGGTTTAGGTCATCTAAGTTTTTATGGTATATAGCTATTAGTGCTTTTCCATTGTTGTCTTTGTTTTTTTATTTGAGTATTGGGTATTTTAACCCAAGAAATGGAGCAAATTATTCTACTTTTTTTGCAATTAGCATACTTGTTGTTTATGTAATATTGGCAGATAGGGCTACTGCTACTTCTTATATTCATTGTTTATTATTGTTGTTTATGTGGCCTATTAGTGGGTATTTGTGGTTTTATTTTGCAAAAAGACCATATTATTGATTTTGTTTATGTTATTATTTGATTTTAAAAGGAGATAAAATGAAAACAATATTAAAAATAACAACATTTGCATTTTTAAGTACATCGGTATTTGTGGGGTGTTCAAAACCAAACTTGCAAACACCAACAAAACAAGAATCAAAAGAAGTAAGAGCGATAGCTAAAAAAGCTATCAAAAAAGTTGGTGGTGCAACAAAAAAAGCAATGCAAACAACTATGAAAAAACACGGCGTTGTAGCAGCAGCTAAGTTTTGCTCTCTTAAAGCAGACAAAATAGTCACAAAAGCTAACAAAAATTTACCAAAAGGTGTAAGCGTTAGAAAAATAAGCACTAAATACAGAAACCCAAGCGCTAAACCAACCAAATTAGACAAAGAAATTTTGGCTAAGTTTGAGCAAGATATAAAAGATAAGAAAAAACCAAAAATGGTAGTTTTGAAACTAAGCGATACTCACTTTAAAGTTTATAAGCCAGTTATAATAAAAGGCAAATGTTTGCTATGTCATGGCGACAAAACAACAAGAAACGCCAAAGCTTATGAATATATCAAAAAACACTACCCACAAGATAAGGCAGTTGATTTCAAACTTGGAGACCTTAGAGGTGCATTTTTGGTTGATATAATCAAAGAGAGCAAATAGGTAGTTTCATATCTATTTTTCTAACAAGGAGTTTTCCTTGTTTTGTTTGATTGTTAGCAAATGATTATCAAATATAGCTTGTCTTATTTTAAATCACACTACAACTCAAACAAAAAAAACAAACCTAAAACAATCCACTTATTAGAAATTATTAGTCGCATATTAGCCTATATAATTGTATTGCTACAAGTATAAGCTTAATTAAATAGTTATTTAGTGGCAATAATTTGTTTGTTTAAATCACTCATAAATTCCAAAGAGTAAGCTATCAGTAAAGCTCTCTTTGTCAAACTCTTGCAACTCATCAAGTTGCTCACCAACCCCAACATAAAAAACAGGAATTTTAAGCTCTTGATAAATAGAAAAAACTACCCCACCTTTTGCATTGCCATCTAATTTTGTAACTATAACACCATCTATATCTATGCTTTTTAAATACTCAGATGCACTTTTAAGCGATGATCTACCACTCATACCATCTAATATCATTATTTTATAAAATCTCTCATCACCCATAGCTTTAGTGCAAACTTTGTTTATTTTTTCAAGCTCTCTCATTAGCCCTTCTTGTGTCTGCAATCTCCCAGAAGTATCTATTAGAACTCTTGTGTAGTTTTTTGCCTTTGCCTTTGTTATCGTATCGTATGCCACAGCCGAAGGATCATGCCCCATTTGTGTTTTTACAATATCTACGCCTAATTTTTTCGCCCATAGGTCTAACTGCACAATTGCACCAGCTCTAAATGTATCACCAGCACCCAAAAGCACTTTGTGATTATTGTTTTTATACATATTTGCCATTTTGGCTATTGTGGTGGTTTTACCTGCCCCATTTATGCCAAAAAACAATATTGTTTTAAATTTTTCATTATCCATAAACCCAACAGAAGTATCAACCTCGTTTATTGCCACTTTTATATCCAAAAGCTCCAATAAATGCTCTCGCAGGTGTTCTTTTTTTGGGGTATTTGATACCTTATTTAATAACTGCTCTATTATTTCATAGTCAATATCACATTCTATTAGGTATTCTTCAAGCTCATCTTTTGTTGGTGTTTTTGATTTTGTTTTTGTGTTTGAAAAAAAGCCAAACATTATTCTTTGTTTTCTTTAATAGCATTCAAAATATCTCTTTTTAGCATTTGTGCAGGTATTGCCCCTTGATATATTTGAATAATCTTACCTTTTTTATTTATCAAATACGAAGTAGGCAAACCTCTTGCTCCACCCATTGCATCTGAGAGTAAAAAGTTTTGAAAAGAAGTAGTAACAGGGTATGTAATTTTGTATTGATTTACAAAATTTTGTAAGCTATTTTTGTTTTTGTCTTGCTCCATCAAAACACCTATAATTTCAAAATCATCTTTGTATTGTTCTCTTATATTCAAAAAATGAGGAATCTCCACCTTACAAGGCGGACACCAAGTAGCCCAAAAGTTTATAAGAACTATTTTATTTTTAAGGTTTGCACCCTCAAAGCTCCAAATGTTTTTGTTATTAGTTGCTATAATCTCTTTATTATCCAAAGTGCTTAATGTTATTTGTATATTCTTTGCATTATTGTGTGCAATAATGCTTTCTTTTACATCGCCTTCAAAACAACTATTTAGTATAAGCGAGGATATAAATATAAATATGCCTATTTTAATGTTCATTTTTATTACCTTTATTGTATAATATATTGATTTTATCACATTAGGGCTTTATATGCAAAAAACTAAATTTAGGAAAAATTGCATTAACTCTCTTAAAGGCCGTTTTGCTCTTAGTAGTATGCAACGGCTCCTTCAAGATAAGCAGGTGATAAAACGACTAACAAAAATAATTACAAAAACAAAAGCAAAAAATATTTTATTTTATATGCCATTTGGTTTTGAAATAAATATTTTAAGCCTAATAAAAAATTTAAAAAAATTTAAAAAAACAAAAAGGTATAATATTTTTATACCACATATAATAGGCAATACATTTGTATATAGCATATATAGATTGCCCGTAAAAAAAGAGTCAAGATTTGGCATAAAACAAGCAAAAAAATCTGGCTTTTTTTATGCTAATAAGCCATTAGATGTTTGTATTGTGCCTATTTTGGGTTTTGATACTACTTTTAGGCGAGTTGGCTTTGGGTTAGGTATGTATGACAGATTTGGCAAAAAAATATTTAAATGCTCTAAAAATAATCGTCCAAAGATTGTTTTTGTGCAAAACAAAATTTGCCTTAGCAAATATATTGTTACAAATGATTACGACATCAAGGGCGATTATATTTTAAGCCCTAAGGTTACTTTTAGAGCAAACAAAAACACAAGGGGGTTATTTTGCAAACAATAACACATATAGACTCTTTTAGTTTAATAATTATTTTATCATCTATTGCGATATTTATTTTAGGCTATTTATCTTCTGTATTTATAACCAATATAAAAACCAATAAAGAAATACAAAAATACAAAAATACAAAAATACAACAAATAGATGAAATTTGTAATATAAAACAAAAGCAGATAAAACAAAAAAACAAAAAATTAAAACAACAATTAGCAAATATTAAAAAACTCAAAAAACAATTATTCAAAAAACAAGAGGATACCAAAGACATATTGTATAAAACAGCATCTCTAACGCCAAAACAAGCAAAAAAAGAATTGTTTGATATGCTAAAAACCGAAGATAAAAACAAAATATCATCTATGCTTTTAAAGCAATTTAGCAATATGCAATACAATCTTAAACAAAAAGCAAATTTTATATTAGCTAATGCAGTTTCAAGATATGCCGGTGAATTTGCACAAGATAATCTAACCACCACAATAAAATTGCAAAGCCAAGATGTTAAAGGGCAAATAATTGGCAAAGATGGCAGAAATATAAACTCTATTAGACGCATTATGGGTGTTGATATTATAATAGAGCCCGTTGAGTGTGCAATTGTAATTAGCTCATTTAATCTTTATAGAAGAGCTATTGCAGTTAGCAGTATAAACAAACTATTAGAGCACCAAAGCATTCACCCAGCAAAAATAGAAGAAGTCTATAAAAGAGTATCACAAAACTATGAGGACAATTTATTGATAGATGGGCAAGATGCTCTCGATAAAATGGGCATTAGCTCAATGCACCCTGAGCTTATCAAGCTTATTGGAAGACTCAAATACAGAGCAAGTTATGGGCAAAACGCACTAACTCATACATTAGAAGTAGCATCACTATCGGGGCTTATAGCAGAGCAATTAGGCGGAGATATTGTATTAGCAAGAAGAGCAGGGCTAATGCATGATATTGGAAAAGCATTAACCGATGATGCTACAAGTAACGACCATGTAAAATTAGGTGCTAAAATTTGCAAAGATTATAATGAGCCAAAAGAATGTATAAATGCCATCTATGCCCACCACGACTACGAAGAGGCAACAAGCATAGAGAGTGCAAGTGTTTGTGCGGCTGATTGCCTTAGTGGTGGTAGAGCAGGGGCAAGAAGCCAAAGCGTGGAGGCTTATTTAAAAAGAGTCAAAGAAATGGAAGACATTTGCAATAATTTTGATGGAGTAAGTAGCGCATACGCTCTAAATGGTGGCAGAGAGGTTAGAGTTATTGTAAATGCAAATGTTGTAAATGATCAAGAATCCAAACAATTATCTTTTGATATTGCAAAAGAAATAGAATCAAAACTAAAATACCCCGGTGATATAAAAGTTAGCGTTTTAAGAGAAACAAGAAGCGTGAGCTATGCTAAATAAAGAAATATACACTCATATACAAGGCGGAAAACACAAAGGCAGAAAAATCAAACTCCCATCACTTAGCATCACAAGGGCTTCTAAATCTATACTAAAAGAGAGCTTTTTTAATGTCATAAGAGCCAATTTATACGATAGTGTGTTTATAGAAGCATTTAGCGGAAGTGGAAGCGTGGGGTTAGAAGCCATAAGCCAAGGGGCAAAAAAGTCATATTTTATAGAATACGACAAAGAAGCCTTTAAGGTATTAGAGCAAAACTGCTCGTTTTTAGATAGAGCAAAATATGCATTATTTAACAAAAACAGCTTTGAGTTTTTAGGCACTTTAATTGATAGCATATATTTAAACAAAGAATTAGATATTGCAAATGAGCAGAGCAATCTTATTGTATATTTAGACCCACCTTTTAGCACACAAGATAATGTATATGATAAATGTATGGACTCACTAAGCAATATAGAGTGCATAAAAAACAAACAAAATGTTTTGATAGTGTTTGAAAAACAAACCAAAATACCAACAAAACAAAGATTTAGCACATATACACTTGCAAAAACTTCAAAATTTGGCAACTCTTCGCTTAGTTATTACAAAAACAAATAAAACAAAACAAATAAATAAATTTGTTATTGTTTAAACTATAATATGCCATAATTTTGCATATTTTGCATAATGGGGCTATAAAA
>CAZXTK010000005.1:0-33436 GCA_964643665.1 uncultured Campylobacterales bacterium | reverse complement strand
ACATTCTTAAGCTCGTTTCCTACCATATCTATTTGGTATAGGCAAGTGGTTTTTAGCGATTGCAAAGAAGCAAGTGTGATAAAAGCTATAATAAAAAGGCTTGAAAGTCTCAAAATATAGCCCCCCCCCCCGTTAGTAGTGTTCGCAATTTAGAATTGTTATTTGTTTAATTTAATTTAGTGCTTACATCATACAAAATATAATCTTAAAGTCAAGATATTTGGCTAAAACTATTAAATGATTATTTAATCAAAGACAAAAACACATTTGGAAGTTTTTTTGGCAATGAGGCAATGTCGTTTATGATAGTGTAATGGTTGCCAAAGATTTCTTTTATATAGCTGTCTGCTTTGTTGTCTAAGCTAATACAATAAGGGTATATGCCGTCTTTTTTTATCTCTTGTAATGCTTGGTAGGTGTCTTGTTTTAGTGCATTATCATCTGATACATCAATATCTGCTGGTTCGCCATCTGTTAGTATAAGCATTAGTTTTTTGTCGCTTTGTTGTTTTTTTAGATAATGTGCGCCATGCCTTATTGCCCCACCCATACGCGTAGAATACTCTGCTTTTATGTTGGATAGCCTGCTTTTTGCATCCTCAAAGCTCTCGTTGTAGGCTTTTATATGATAATACATTACTTGTTTTCTTGTGTTGGAGTTAAACCCTGCAATAGCAAATTTGTCTCCTATTGCATCTGTTGCCCATGCCAAAATACTAACAGCCTCTTGGCTTAGTTGCAATATGGTTTTGTTTGAGCCTTGTGGTGTATCGTTTAATGAGTGAGACAAATCAAGCAATAGCAAAACGCTCACACTTCTGCAATCGTGCTCAAAAGAGCTGTTTATTCGCAAATTGGGTTGTGAGCCGTTTTTGAGATCTATCATACTTTTTAGAGCAATGTCCAAATCTAACTCGCTACCTTCTTCTTGGTATCTTATTCGTTTTTTGTTTTGCGGTTTTAGCAAATCAAGTGCTTTTTTGATTTGTTTGCAAGTGTTAGAGTGAGTATCTAACAATCTATCTATTTTGGAGCCATCGCCTTTTGGCAAGATTCGCTCATACACGCTAACCCAATCGTATTTGTAAGATTTGTTTAAATAATCATACTCATCATAATATCTTGGAGCGATAAGCTCTTCAAGCTCATCATCGGATTGCGGTTTGGGTTTTTGTTTTACAAATATATCTTCTTCTTCGTCTTCTTGCTCAATATATAGCCACATATGCCTATTGTCATCTCTGTATGATATTGTGGTGTTTTTGAAAAAAACTTCGGATAGTGAGTCGCTTTTTTGTCTTGTTCGTGCCAAATAGCTAACACCTAAACTAACGCAATCTTGTGTTGTAGAGTTGCCGTCTTTTAGCATATCTTTGAATTTTTGCACAAATTCTAAAAGGGTTTTGTCTGTATAAGGATGGTTTTCATCGCATAATGCTCTTGCTAATATCACTGCTCTGTGTCTTATGCAAGATATATTGGCATCATTACAAGCAAACTCATCTACTTGTGGGATTAGAGCCTTCCACAGTTTTTTTAGCCCCGGGTATTTTTGGCACTCTATATGCTCAACTCTTGCATCTTCAAAAACTTCTACAAACATTCGCTGATGTGGGCTTAGGTTGTCTGCTATTACTTTGGTTGTGTTGTTCTCGTGAGCTATTATATGCGTTATCAATGCTACATATCGCTCATAAGATGTAAGAGAGTTCATATTAGTGTATAAATCTGGCAATCTTATAGAGCCGTCTTCTATATATGGAGCGAAATGATCTAAGCTTTCAAAATCTGGCGAATAAGGTGCATAAATGTATGATTTGTCATAAAGGGCTTTTATCAAACAATCTAAGGGCTTTTGCAGATCTTCAAGCAAGTCGCCTTTTCTTGCTCTTGCAAATACGGCTTTTGAGTCTGCCTCGCTTAAAGAAAAAAACAATTCTTGGTTTTGTGGGTGGTCTTTGAAATATCTTAAACCATAATTTATCCAAAAATAAATACCCTCAAAATCTAAATGCTCTAAGAGGGTTTTCATATTGTTTAAAAACGCTTCAAAAGAAGGTGATTCGTGAGTTAGGTGGTGTCCGTGAATAGAGGTGGTGGTTTGCTCTAAAAAGTAAGATATTAGTTTTAGATATTCATCTAACTCATCTTTGCTTTTGTGCTCTATGAGAGCTTTGAAGGTGCTAAAAAATAATGCAAGTCGGTTTTTGTTTGGGCTTTTTGAAATAACATCATAACCAAACTTGGCTACCTTGGTTATTGCACCATCTCCATAATACTCGCCAACAAAATGCGCTATTTTGATAAACTCAATTGAAGGTTTATCGCCTTGCCCTATTTTGCTAAAAAACTCGCTCCACTTGTAGTATTCTTTTAGGCTATTTTTATCTAAAAGTAAGGTTGCTTTTTTGATATGTCTATCAAATGTTTCTTTGACACTATCAAAAGAAGGGTTAAATTCTAAATCTTTCACTTGTGTATTGATAGTTTATTATCCAAAAATAGCATCTAATGAGGCATCAAGAGATTGCATAATTTCTTTGTCATCTGTGATTGGGTTTATCATACTAATCTTACAGGCTGTTTTTGGATCTATGCCTTGTTTTATAAGCACTCCTGCATAATTTAAAAGCCTTGTAGATGAGCCTTCATCTAAGCCGTGACCTACGAGCTTTCTTGTTGCATGAGCTACTTCAACAAGTTTTTTAGCCATATTAGGCTCTATGCTTGTTTGGGCAATAACAATTGCAACCTCATCATCAAATGATGGATAATCAAAACTTATAGAAGTAAATCTTTGTTTGGTTGATTGTTTTAAGTCTTTCATCAAGCTTTGATAATGTGGGTTGTAAGATATAACAAGCTGAAAATCATCGTGGGCTTTTAGAAGCTCGCCTTTTTTATCTAACATTATCTCTCGTCTGTGATCTGTTAGTGAGTGTATAACAACCATTGTGTCTTGTCTTGCTTCTACAATCTCATCTAAATAGCATATTGCACCATATCTTGTAGCCAAAGTTAGTGGGCCATCTACCCATTTTGTGCCATTAGAGTCTAACAAAAATCTACCTATCAAATCGCTCGCTGTGATATCTTCGTTACAAGATATGGTTATGAGGGGCTTTTGTAGTTTGTATGCCATATATTCTACAAACCGCGATTTTCCACAACCTGTTGGTCCTTTTAGCATAATTGGGAGCTTGTTTTCATATACTGCATTGTATATTTCTATCTCGTTATGTATTTGTTTATAAAATGGCTCTTTGGTTATTTTATATTGATTAATATCAAAATTAGACATATTTTCTCTCTTTCTTTTAAAGTTGTTTTTTATTTATTTGAATTTTAAATACTACAATAATTTGTAATATTATACAAGAGTAATTTTATCTACTTTTTAGAGCAAACCTGTCTAATTGCTCTTTATTTAGTATCAATTTCCTGCCTTGAATATCATAATATTTGCCTTTTAGTGCTTTATAGCTACCATATACTATCTCAAACTTTTTTGCACCACTTTGATAATATTCTATATATTTTCCTGCTATTTTATTGTCTTTGTAATTAGTAGAGCTTTTTATGATGCCGCTATCATAATAATTAACAGCTTGTATCAATAAGCCATTAATATATATGTTTTTTTGTTTTATGGCTCCGTTTTCTTTGTATGAAATACATAATCCGTGTTTTAGGTTGTTTTTATATTGTGCTTTATATTTAATCATTCCATTGGGATAATACAAATAAGAATATCCATCAAACTTGCCATCTTTTATGGATATTGATGCCTTTATGGCTCCGCTTTGCCAATAATCAATAAGTATTTCTCGACTGTTTTGGGATATTTTTTGTGTTCTTTTTGCTTGTTTGGTTTTGTTGGTTTTGTGTTTTTTTTGCTTGTTTGGTTTTGTTGGTTTTGTTTTTGCTATATTGTCTAAAATATCCTCTTCATAACCGCCCCCATAAGCCATAGTGCCTATAAGCAATAAAACAACAATAAAATTAGAAAATAAATATTTAAAAATCAATTACACTCTTTTAGTTGGCTTTATGGTTTGTATTGGTGGTTTTATTTTATCATATATTTTATAAAATAAATCAAGCAAGTAGCTCTACTAACTTGTTATGAATTGCTGTATTGGTTGCTATTATACATCTGTGATTGAATATATCTATTTCGCTACCGTCTATTTCGCTAACCTTGCCACCTGCTTGTTTTAAGATGATTATCCCAGCCGATATATCCCAAGCTTTTAGCCCTATTTCAAAATACCCCTCATAAATACCTCTTGCTACCATACACAAATCAACAGAAGCAGAACCTAAACGCCTAATATCTTGGCATTTTGGCAATACGCTTCTAAAACTATCTAACACAAAATCTAAATCTTGTTGTAAATTAGAGCAACTATAAGGAAACCCTGTTGCAAGTAATGCTTTGTCAAACTCGCTCTCAGAGCTTACTTGTATTGGCTTATCGTTTAAAAACGCACCTGTTTGCAAGCCATTATCACCTATTGCTATACCATATACAAACTCATCTAAAATAGGATTATACACCACTCCTACATCTTCTTTGCAGTTAGTGTAAATGCCAACGCTAATCGCACAATGTGGCACAGAATTTACAAAATTGGTCGTGCCATCTATTGGGTCTATTATTATTGTGTTGTTTATTGCATATACATTGCCATCGCTCTCTTCTGCTATGATGTCGTGATTGCTAAAAAGAGCAGATAGCTTATCTTTTAAAAACACTTCCACCTCTACATCATATTGAGTGATTAAATCTTTTTTGCCTTTAAAAGACACATTTTTAGATGAGTAAAAGCCTTTTTTTAAAATCTCGCCTGCTTGCTTGATTATTTCTTCTAACTTATCAAAATTTGATTTTGTCATATTTATTCCTTTTGTTTATCTGTAGTTTTTTAGCTCTCGTTTTACATCAAGCTCTTGTTGTTTCTTTTTTAGCTCATGTCGTTTGTCGTAGAGTTTTTTACCCTCGCCTAATGCGATATTTACTTTTACCAAATTTCGCTTGTTAAAATAAAGCTTTGTAACTAATATAGAGTTACCCTGTTTGGCTACTTTTTCTAATAATTTAATTATTTGCTTTTTGTGCAATAACAGCTTTCGCTCTCGTTTTTCATCTGGTCTAAACATAGTGTTGGTGCTATCAAGGTGGCTAATGTGCATACCAAAAACAAATGCCTCGCCGTTTATAATCTTTACAAAAGAATCTTTGATATTTACCTTGCCTACTCTAATAGCTTTTACTTCACTACCTTTAAGCACTATTCCTGCTTCTATGTTGTCATCTATAAAATAATTATGATAAGCTTTTTTGTTTAATAAATTTGTAGCTTGTTTTGGTTTTTTATTCGCTTTGTTTTGTTTGTTTGATTTCTTTGAATTATCTTTTGGAGTAAAGTTTTTTTGCTTCATTTATATATTAAATATGCCTAATCAAGAGCCAATTTATATTTTGGGTCATCATCATTAAACTCGCAAAACGGTCCTGCGTTTTTTAGCACTGCTCTACAATCACTGCTTAAATGTCTTATGCCTATGTTTTTGTTTGCTTTTTTGTATTTTTTGGTTATTTTGTCTATTGCACTTGCTGCTGAAATATCCGCTACTCTTACATTTTTAAAATCAAGCACTACATATTTTGGGTCGTTTGCTATATCTAATAGGTTAAAAAAGTTTGTAATTGAGCCAAAAAACAATATACCATCAAGGTCGTATATTTTAATGCCATCTTCCTGCCTTGTGATAGCTCTAATTTTAGAGTGCTCCCACGCAAAAGCAAGAGCAGATATAATAATACCTGAAATAACAGCTATGGCTAAATCTGCAAAAATAGTAATAATAGTAACACTAACAAGAACTACTTTGTCGGTGTTTGGCATATATCTAAGCTTGTTTGCGCTCTCCCACGCAAAAGTTCCAATAGATACCATAAACATAATACCTACTAAAACCCCAACAGGAATAAGTGCTATATATGTTGGAACACCAACCACAAAAGTAATAAGCAACAGCGCAGCTGTTAGAGATGAGAGCCTACCAAACCCACCATTGGTAAAGTTGATAATACTCTGCCCTATCATAACACAACCTGCCATACCACCAAAAAACCCACAAGTAACATTGCCCACACCTTGCGCTATACACTCTTGGTTACCACTTCCTCTTTTGCCATCCATTTCATCTAACACAGATAGTGTAAGCAAACTCTCTATCAAACCAACTAATGCTATAAGTACAGAATACGGAAGAATGGTTAAAAATACATCTAAGCTAATATCTAAATGAGGGATATTAAAAGATGGCAAGTTGCCACTTATGTCTGCTAAGTCACCAACTGTTTTTGTGTTTATATCAAAACCGATCACCACAAGCGATATTGCAACAATGGCTACCAAACCAGATGGGAGCTTATCTCCAATAACGGGAAGCTTTGGAAACAAATAAAGTATTGCCATAGTAGCTATAACAATTATATAAATCTCTATACCTTCACCTTTAAAAAGTGGCAATTGTGAAAGTGCAATTATGATTGCTAAACCATTTACAAAGCCAAGCATAGCAGGCTCTGGAACAAGCCTTATTAGCTTACCTAATTTTAAAGCTCCAATTATCATTTGTATTATACCTGCTAAAATAGTTGCTAATAAAATGTATTGCAATATGTAAGCACTAAGCTCTCCATTTGCGCTAAGGGTGGCTAAAAGCTCATTGGGCAAAGAGTTTTTGACACTAATGCCCAAAGATATGATAACAACTGCAACAGCACCGGTGGCACCACTTATCATTCCTGCTTTCCCACCAATTAGTGCTGTAATGGCACCCAAAATAAAAGCCGTATATAACCCAACTAATGGGCTAACATTTGCCATTATAGAAAACGCTATTGCCTCTGGTATAAGAGCAACGGCTACTACAACACCAGAAAGAACATCGCTTTTTATGCTTTTGCCTATGAATGTTTTAAAAATAGTTGCAAGTATCATTTGTGCCCTTTTGTTTTGTGCTTTTATGTTTTTATATGTGATTATATCTAAACTTTATGATGTATTTTTTGCATAGCTTGTGAGTTTTTGCCATCTTAAATCAAGCAAGCTTTATTTTTGCCATTACTTCCCCAAACAAAAGTCTCTAAACATCATATCGAGCATATCTTCATTATCAACAGGTTTGGTGATGTTGTTTAGATGTGCAATTGCTTCATAAACATAAAAGCTAAAAAGCTCTAACTCTTCATTGTTTAGCTGAATTTTATCTATCGCCATTTTAAGAGAGCTAATACAATCGCTCACATTTTGGATAGCCATTGATGAGATTAGAACAATATCATCCATATCTTGCTTTTTTAAATACTCTTTTAGAGATTCAAGCAACTCATCAATATTGCTACTATCGCCTTTTGTTTGGATATTTGCATTTATGCTAACCCCTAGTTTGCTAAGTGTGGCTTTATCTATTTTTGAGCTTAAATCTCTTTTGTTTATGGCATAAATTTTAGTGCAAGCGCACTCAATTGATAGTTTAATAATTTGCTCATCTTCAGAGCTTAATTCTTTTGAGCCATCAAAAAGCACTATCAAAATATCTGCCATTTTGGCTATTTGTTTGCTTTTTTGTATGCCTTGTTTTTCTATGTCATCATCTATATCTCGTATTCCTGCTGTATCTATTAGAGTTAGCATAAAGCCATCTATCATAAAATCTTCTTTTATCGCATCTCTTGTTGTGCCTGCCGTGCTTGTTACAATGGCTCTATCATCATTTAATATCTTGTTTAAAAGTGAGCTTTTGCCTACATTTGGTTTGCCTATTATTGCTACATTAAAGCCTTTTAATATGCCTTGTTTTTGTTTGCTTCTGTCTTGCAAGTCTTGTAGTTGCGATATAGTATCTTGCAATATGGTGTTTATTTGTTTGCTTAGATCTAATGGCAAGTCTTCATCTGAATAATCAATACTAACCTCACTCGCACTAAGCGCTTTTAGTAGATTATTCACAATAGAGTCTATTAGCTCTTTTAGCTCGCCTTGTGTTATTCGCGCTAATAGCTTGGCGCTTTTTTGGCTCTTTGCGCTAATAAGAGCAGATATTGCGCTTGCCTTTGTGAGATCTATCTTGTTGTTTAAAAACGCTCTTTTAGAAAACTCTCCATTTTTGGCACTAACAACACCAAAAGAATACAAACAATCTAAAACCATTTGAGAGACAATGGAGCCCCCGTGGCATTGAAGCTCTACAACATCTTCGCCCGTATAAGAATGTGGTGCTTTAAAATAAATACAAATTGCTTCATCTAACAACTCATTGTTGCTACTATATAGTTTGTGCAGTGATGCAACTCGTGGGCTTAGTGTTTTTTGTTTTTTTGTGTTTGCAGGGTTGATTAGTTTTAGCGCATACTTTAAAGCATCGCTACCGCTGATTCTTATTATACTTATAGAGCCTTGCCCATAAGAAGTGGCAATAGCTGCTATGGTTTGTGTGTGTTTCACAAATTAGCTTTTGTTATTTTGTTTTGGCTTTTTGTTTTGTTTTTTGAGCTTCTCTTGCTAGTTTTGCTTTTTCAAAAATTGTGTTTATATAGTATTGTTGAGCGATTGTAAATAGGTTGTTTATAAGCCAATACAAAGTAAGCCCTGCTGGGAACCACAAAAAGAACACCGTAAATATAACTGGCAAATACTGGAATATCTTTTTTTGCATCTCATCTTGTATTTGATTGGGTTGTATTTTTTGCTGAACATACATAGACACACCCATTAATATTGGCAATACAAAATAAGGATCCATCGCTGCTAAATCATCAATCCACAATATCCATTCGCTACCTTTTAGCTCTATGGCATTTGTAAGAACACGATAAATAGCAAAAAACACAGGTATTTGTAAAAGTATAGGCAAACATCCGCCCATAGGGTTTACATTTTCTTTTTTGTAAAGCTCCATCATAGCCATACTTGCTTTTTGTTTGTCGTCTTTGTGTTTTTCTTGTAGGTCTTTAATCTTTGGTGTTAGCTCTTTTAGCCTATTCATACTCATCATACCTTTGTATGCAAGAGGAAATAGTATAAATTTAATCAAAACAGTAGTAAAAACAATAGTCCAACCCCAGTTGCCTACAAAAGAATATATAAGTTGCAACAACAAAAACATAGGTTGAGCTAAAAATGTAAAAAACCCATATTCTATAATATTTGTTAGTTTAGGATTTAGTGATTGAAGAGTTTTATAATCTTTTGCACCAATATATCCTTGCAAAGAGATTTGTTTTTTAGCATAAATAAAAGACAACGGATCATCTGTGTTTTTTTCTTTTAGGATTGTTACAGATAAAGGATTATCAAACGAATACAGCACACTTGCGTAGTATCTATCAAACGCACTTACTATATTGATATTATTATAAGTTTTAACACCATCTACACTTCCATCTGTTATAACTTCTCTTGTATTTTGACCATTATAAAGCAAAGCACCATGATCAGCATACATATCTGCTATTACATCAGCTCTATAACCATTTGTTACATAAAATACTTCATCATCTGATACTTGTATATCTACACTATAATGCCCATTAGGATAAAAGGTAAGAGTTTTTGTAACTTTAACATCGCCCAAATCTTGCAATAGCGTGATTGTTTGTTGCATAGAAGTTGCATCTACATTTGTAGCGCTTGTTTGATAATTAGTCTTAAACGCCTTTGCATTTACAATGGCATTAGAGAACCTTATCTCTAATGGTCGTGTTTTGTTTGGGTTTAGCACTTTTATATGCTTGCCATCACTATCTACTTGCACTTTATCTTTTAGGACAACTTGCGATATTCGCCCTAAATTATCTATATAAAATGTATGTTTTTTTGTTTGGATTTTAGTTATAAAGTCCCCTGCACTCGCAAGCGCGCTTGGTAGGTTTGTGTTAACATTATTTGCTTTTTGGTTTATTTGTGGTGCTTGTTTTGAGATTACAATTTGTTGATTGTTGGCAGTTTGTGTTTTATTTTGCTTATTTGCCAACTCTTGTGCTTTTTGCGCCTCTAATGCTTTTGGCTCTAAATAAAAATAACTATAAGCAATAAAAAAAAGAAACGACAACGCAGTCGCTAATAGAAGTCTATTTTGAGAATTATACTCTTGCATATAAGGCCTTTTGTGTTAATTATTTAGATTATATCTTATTATTTATAAGACAACACAACTTACTCTAATGCTTCTAATATCGTATCAAAAGTTTTGAATATATCCCCTGTTGGATTAAACGTAATATATTTTATATTTGTTTTTTTGCTAAGTATCTTCGCCATTTTTGTATTTTCTCTCTCATTGGCTATTATGGTTTTGTATTTTTTTTGGTTTTGTATTTTTTTTGTGGTTTTTAATATGGTTTTTAGATTTGCTTGTTTATGCTCATACCCAATAGGCAATATATGATAGCCATAATCTACACTCAAATACACAAGAGTATTGTCGCTTGCTACAAAATATGCACCCTCAAATGTTTTAAACTTTGCATCTATGCTATTTAATCTATCTATTAAATTATTGTAATTTTTTGTATATATGTCTTTGTGCTTACTATCTAAAACAATCATCTCGCTATAAATATTTTTAGCAATGATTTTCAATCTTTTTGGGCTAAGCCAAATATGAGGATCGCCCTCATTGTGGCTGTGAGTGTGTGCTTTATCTGCTGAGTTTAATGAGTTGGAATAGAGCTTGTTAATGTTTTTGTCGCTATGTATTATGTGTAGATACTTGTTTAAATGTGTAAATTTAGGCAATAAATTATGCTCACTCTCCAATCCTATCGCAACATAAATATCTGCTTTTTTAATGCTTAATAATTGTGATGGTTTTGGCTCATATGTATGTGGGTCTGATTGTCTGCCCATAAGAGTATGAACGTCTGCTAAATCTTTTGTGAGTTGTTTTGTAATTATACTAACAGGCTGTATTAAAGTTATTATTGTTAGTTTGCGATTATCGCTATCTGCATTGGCTACATTAGCTAATAGTGGGGTTACTATTATAAAAATAGCAACTAATATATGCTTAATATGCTTATCAAAAATCAACATTTTATTTACCTCTATATCATTTTATAACAAACAGAGCATATCAAAAACATATACTAATGGGAAGGGGTAATATCGCATAGGTGCATTGTTTAGCAAATTGTGAGATATATGTTAAGCTAATTTTTATAATTTGTAAGAATGCAAATAACAAAAAAGAGTTGGCAAAGGCGATTGCCTTTTGCCATAAGTGATTAAAAGTGGTTGTTATTTACCGCTTCCTACTACTGGCAGACCTAATGCAGTCCAAGCTTGCATACCGCCTCTGTAATATTTTAGCTTGCTTGCAGGATATCCCATTTTAAGCAAAGAGTGTTTAGAGTTTTTAAACATACCAGGAGTTTGACCACACCAAAAACCATTACAATAAGCTACAATAGTTTTAGCTTTAGAAAAATCCCATTTTCCGTTTTTCTTAACTGCACCAAAATCTTCTAAGTTAGATTCTGCATCATCTAATTCATCAAAATCAGGGTAAGGGTAATTAACAGTTCCTGGGATTCTTAATCTCTCATGCCAGCCTGGTTTTCTAGAATCTACTATAAGAATATTTTTGTCATGTTGAGCTTTTTTCATATATTTAATAAACTCAATTTCGCCAATTGTTTCAACACCTTTTGCTAATACGATTGGTTGAATAATACCTCTGTTAGTTGTTTCATATAAATGGTGGATTTTATTTCCAGCTTTTTGGATTCTTTTGATTGTGAATTTTTCACCATTTAAGTTTATTTTCACTTCTTTGATCTTTTTACCACCTTCTTTATACAAGTATACATCACCTGCTACTAATGCGCTTGCGCTCATAGCTACAACAGCTACTACGCTTAATAATTTTTTAAACATTTTTTCTCCTTTTTATTTTTATATAAAATGTTTTTGTTTGCCTTCTCTCTATTGAGTTTTAATAAAGGCAACAAAATATGTTATATGATATAAGCTTAAGCCAACCTTAACAATAAGCAATTATGCAAATATTGTTTAATAATATTTAAGATACAATTTTTAAAAAACAATAAAGGAAACAAATGCCACTAATAGATAGCTTTAAAGTAGATCACACCAAAATGAAAGCACCTTTTATAAGGGTTGCTAAAATCATGAAAACTAACAAAAAAGAGCCAATAAGCGTGTTTGATATGCGATTTTGCACACCAAACAAAGACAAGATGCCATCAAAAGGTATGCACACATTAGAGCATTTGCTTGCTGGTTTTATAAGAGATCATTTAGAAGATAGCAAAACACAAGTGATAGACTGCTCTCCTATGGGTTGTAGAACTGGGTTTTATATGAGTGTGCTTGGCAGACCAAGTGCAAAAAAAGTGTCAAAAAGCCTAAAAAAAGCATTGCAAGATGTGCTTAGAGTAAAAAGCAAAAAAGAAATACCAGAGCTAAATATTTATCAATGTGGTAGTTATAAATATCATTCGCTAAAACAAGCAAAAGCCATATGCAAAAAAGTGCTACAAGATACTATATATGTGCTTGATAACAAAAAAGTTCAACTAAGCAATAAGCAATTGGAAGCTATTGCAAAAAAACAAAACAAATAATCAACAAGGTGAGATAATGAAAAATGCAAATGAATTTAATAATTATGTAGAGGGCATAAAGCAAAAAAGCTTTTATAAAGAGCCTATTGCCTTTGGCATTACAAGAGTTGATTTGGGGCAATTAAACAAAGAAAAAATATTACAAGCTACTTATCCAATAATAAATTATAAAGAAAACTACGGTAGTGCTTGTGTGTTTTTAGATGCGCTAAATAATGCCGGAGTAGATGCAAGCAAAAGTGATAGCGAATTGGTAGCAAATATAGATAATGAATTTTTAGATTATGCATTAGATAAATTTTCTTGTTTTATAGGCGAAGCAAAAGGCGATAAGCACAAAAACATACAAATACTGCTTCATCTAAAAAACTTAGAAGAAGGCCACGATGTAGATATAAAAAAATACAAAATTGTGTTTTTGTTTGCAGATGAGCCATGCAAAAGCGTGGAGAGCGTGTATCTAAAACTATATGCACTCTCTTTGGGCAAAACACCACCAAGAAGCCTAAACTTAGATGGCGCTTTTGGCATATTGCATAATTGTGCGTGGTGTGGCAATGAGCCTATTGAGCTTGATTGGCTAAGAGCAAACGAGATTGAACTTAAACTAAAAAATGCATATCCAAGAATAGATATGGTAGATAAATTCCCAAGATTTTTAAACCACATAATACCAAGCGATAACACAAGAATATTAGATAGTGCAAAAGTAAGGTTTGGTGCGCAAGTTAGCAATGGCACAACAGTAATGCCAGGTGCTAGCTATATCAACTTCAATGCTGGAACATTGGGTGTGTCTATGGTTGAAGGCAGGATTAGCTCATCTGCTGTGGTTGGCGAAGGTAGTGATGTTGGTGGTGGTGCTAGCATTTTGGGAGTTTTAAGCGGAACCGATGGTGTGGCTGTGAGTGTTGGCAAAAACTGCTTGTTGGGTGCTAATTCGTGCTTGGGTATGCCTATTGGCGATGGATGTATTTTGGATGCTGGTATTACTATTTTGCCAGGGACAAAAATTGCTATAGATGACAAAAGCATTGAAGCACTAAAACCTATAAACCCAGATATTGAGTTTAAAAATTTAATGAAAGGTAGTGAGCTTGTCCATATAAATGGCGCACATTTTAGGATTGATTCTCAAAATGGTAAATGTGTAGTGAAAAAAAGCACTAGGGAAGTGAAACTTAACGAGGATTTGCATTAGATAAGAAGCGCATTTCAAGACGAGCGGAGCGAGGCTTAAAATGGTAAATGTGTAGTGAAAAAAAGCACTAGGGAAGTGAAACTTAACGAGGATTTGCATTAGATAAGAAGCGCATTTCAAGACGAGCGGAGCGAGGCTTAAAATGGTAAATGTGTAGTGAAAAAAAGCACTAGGGAAGTTAAGTGGAATAATGCTATATTATAAACATAAAACAAGGGGTTAATAAATGAATGAGATAGAAAAAGATTTAACAAAACTAAAAATAATCAACACGATAGAGGGCATATCTTTTGTGTTGCTTTTATTTGTTGCAATGCCTCTAAAATATATGGGTGGTATTTTGATAGCTACAAAAATAGCTGGGATGATCCACGGACTGCTATTTATTGGGCTTATTTTAATGCTTGTAAATACTGCGATTGAACATAAATTTAGCAAAAAATTATCTTTTATTATCTTCATTGCGTCTATTATTCCGTTTGCTTGTATTTATAGCAATAAAAAGATAGATGAGTTTGAGGGGGAATAGGTTTTAAAGTCTACACCTTCTTGTCTTCGTCACTTCGTTGGCTCTAAAAAGGCTCTACGCCTTCTTTTCAAAAAGAAGGATGAAAAAATTATAAGCCTACAATGACTTCAAAGTCACCGCATTTACTCTCGCAACAAACTCACTTGCATCGCTAAGGCTTATGCCATCTGCTATTTTTGCCCCATCAAGCAATATCCACGCTATATCTTCTATTGTTTTTTCATCTTTTGTGGCATTTAGCTTAGTAACAATATCGTGAGTTGGGTTGATCTCTAAAACATATTCATCTTTTGGTGCTTCTTGTCCCATACTTCTCATTATTTGTGCCATTTGAGCATTCATACCGCCATCTGCTTTTACAATACAGCTTGGCGATGTGCTTAATCTATGAGATATCTTAACCTCTTTTACCTCATCTTTTAGCACATCTTTTATTTTTTTGCTAAGCTCTTTGTATTTTTCATCAAGCTCTTTTTGTTTTTTTTCATCTACCTTAAAAGGTGGCTCTACCAAGCTAATGTCTTTAAATTCCCATTCTTTATAAGTGCTAATTGCTGGTGTTATAATATCGTCAATTTCTTTGTCATCTAAAAGCAAAACTTCTATTTTGTTTTGTTTATAGCTCTCAATTAGTGGTGAGTTGTTTAGCACTTTTTCGCTCTCGCCTATTATGTAATATATAGCCTTTTGCTCACTCTTTGCTCTATCTTTATACTCTTGCAAGCTTGTATAAGTGTTTTGTTTGTTTGTGCTTTTGTATCTAACAAGCTCTAAAAGCAACTCTTTGTTTGTAAAATCTTGATAAATACCTTCTTTTATAAGTCTATTGTATTGCTCTATAAACTCTTTATATTTATCCTCATCTTTGCTTAGTTTTTTTATCTCATTTAGTATTTTTTTAATACTTGCTTGTTTGATATTTGCCATTATTTTGTTATCTTGCAATAACTCTCTGCTTACATTAAGTGGTAAATCTTCGCTATCTATGATACCTTTTACAAATCGCAAATAAGTAGGCAAAAGCTCTTTTTCATCATCTGTTATAAACACTCTTTTGACATATAGCTTAACCCCTGCTTTATAATCTACCCTATACAAATCAAATGGTGCTTTTTTTGGTATATAAAACAATGTGCTATATTCATTCACACCTTCTGCTTTTGTGTGGATATATAACATCGGTTCTTCATTGTCGCCTGTAAGTTGAGTATAAAACTCTTTGTAGTCTTTTTCTTTTAGTTTAGATTTTGGTTGCAACCAAAGAGCTTTTGCTTCGTTTAATTGCTCTTTTTTCTTAACTATCTTTTTTTTAGGCTCTTTTTTAGCCTTTTTGTCTTCTTCGCTTAGTGGCTCTTCCTCTTCTTGTGTGTAGTTTATAATAATAGGGTATGGTATGTGATTAGAGTATTTTTTTACTACATTTTCAATGCCCCATTTAGAGCTATACTCGCTTGCATCTTCATCTTTTAGCTCAATATATACAACTGTTCCGTGTGAGCCTTTTATCACTTGGTTTATCTCATAAGCACCGCTACCATCTGAGCTAAATTTGTATGCTACTTCTTCGCCTGCTTTTTTTGTGATTACATCTACTTTTTTTGCAACCATAAAAACACTATAAAACCCAACACCAAACTGCCCAATTAGCTGAGAGTTTTTGGCATCATCTTTGCTTAGGTTTTCTATAAAGTTTTTAGTGCCACTTCTTGCTATTGTTCCTAATGATGATTTTAAATCTTCTTCATTCATTCCAATACCATTATCAGATATTGTAAGAGTTTTTAGCTTATCATCAAAGCTAATGTTTATCTCTGGTTTAGATTTTATATCTTTCATATTTTTATCTGTTAGTTTAAGATGCTCTAATTTATCTATTGCATCGCTTGCATTTGATATAAGCTCTCTTATAAAGATTTCTTTGTGTGAGTAGAGCGAATTACTCATTAGCTTTAAAAGATCACCTACCTCGCTTTTGTATTCGTATTTAGCCATTTTGCACTCCTTGTTGTGTTTATTGTTTTTATAATCAAAAAGCAACTATACCTAAATATACATTGCTTCTTGATAAAATGTATTTTAGATAAGATAATATAAAAGTTTAATTAAAAACAAAAAGGGATAATATGCAAAATAATGAATACTTTAATAGACAAATAAAACTATTAGGTGATGATAGAAATAATATTTTGATGAGTAAAAAAATACTAATAATTGGCTGTGGGGGGCTTGGCAATTCTTTGGCATTTGCACTAAGTGGGCTTGGGCTAAAACAAGTAGATTTGATAGATTATGACAAAGTGGAGCTAAGCAATATTGCAAGACAGATTGCTTTTGGAGTAGATGATGTTGGCAAAAACAAAACAACCGCACTAAAAGAGCAATTGCAAAGAAGATGTCCTTTTACAAAATTTAATATAATAAATAAAAAATTTGATAACAATTTTAACACGGATGAGAAATATGATTTGATAATAGATGCGAGTGATAATTTAAAAACACGAGAGTGCATTGATGCTTTTGCCAAAAAAACAAATACTCTATGGCTGTTTAGCTCTGTTGAGAGGTTTCATGGATACACTTGTTTATTTAAAAATGCAAAATTTAGCGATGTGTTTAATATAAAAGATTTGCCACCTGCTGGAATTAGTAGTGCTATTGTTATGTATATAAGCTCGTTTAGTGCTAATATTGCTATGATATATTTAAGTGAGCTTCCTTGTGCGAGCGATGTGCTTTATTATAATTGCTTTAATGTAAAAACTGGCGAATATAGCCATAATAAATTAAAGGTGTTTTAATGAGTGAAGAAAAAAGGCATAAGCAAAAAAGAGGGAATAATAATCATAAAATAAAAAAGCAATGCTTTGGGGATTGCATCTTTTATATTTGGGCTAATTAGTATTTTTATGCTATCAATTATATTTGTGCCACTTGCGCTAATTACAGCTGCTTTGGGGGTTGCTTTTAGACAATATATATGGAGTCGCGCTTGGGGTGGTGTGTGCTTTGATAGGAATTAGCACATCACCTTTGATATTATCGCTGATATATTTTTAGTGCTTTTAGTATATAGGCATATAAGCAACTGATAAATTTACTTATTATTACTTATATCATCTAACCTTATTTGCACGCTTAGCCTATGTGCATCTAAACCTTCGCTTGAAGCAAACTTGGTGCAATATTTGCCGTTTTTAATTAGGGCATTTTTTGAATAGCATATAACAGAGCTCTTTTTTACAAAAGTATCTACACTAAGAGGCGAAGAAAACTTGGCACTTGAATTTGTAGGTAGTGTGTGGTTTGGTCCTGCTATGTAGTCGCCTATTGCCTCTGGCGTGTATTGCCCTAAAAATATAGCTCCGGCATTTTTGATATGTGGCAACACATCCCATGCATCAAGTGAACCACTATCTTGTTTGCTTGTGATGATTTCTAAATGCTCAAAAGCGATATAGTTGGCTATCTTTATGGCTTGTTTTATGTTTTTTGCAACAATAATATATGAGTTGTTCTCAATTGCTTTTGTGGCAATTTCTTTTCTGCTTAGAGTTTGAAGATTAGTTTGTATTTGCTTTTGCACATCTAAGGCTAATTTAGCAGAGGTGGTAACCAAAACACTACTTGCCATTTCATCATGCTCGGCTTGTGAGAGCAAATCCATAGCCACATATTTATAATTAGCACTCTCATCTGCGATAATTCCTATCTCGCTTGGTCCAGCAATCATATCTATATTTACTTCACCAAACACAATGCTTTTTGCTAATGCTACATATATATTGCCGGGCCCTGTGATTACATCTACTTTTGGTATTGTTTTTGTTCCGTGCGCCATAGCAGATATAGCACCTGCTCCACCTACTTTATATACATTATCTATCTTGCAAATATGACAACACGCCAACAATGTATCGCTAAGCTTTCCATCTATTGCTGGGGTGCATACTATTATTTTTTTTACACCAGCTATTTTGGCAGGGATGGCATTCATCAAAAGTGTGCTTGGATAAAACGCCTTGCCACCCGGAATATATAGCCCTGCTTTGCTCATAGGGGTTATTTTTGCACCAAGTATTGTGCCATTTTTGGAGGTGTCAAACCAAGAGTTTTGTTTTTGTTTTTTGTGATATTTGCTAATTTGCTTTTTGGCAAATTTGATTGCTTTTATTATTTGTATATCTTTTTTGGCAAGTCTATCATACGCTAATTTGAACTCTTTTTTATCTACTTTTATATTTATCTTGCCATTGCTTAGGCTTTTTGGTTGCCACTTATCAAATTTGCTAATTTGCTCTATAATTGCTTCATCGCCTCTGCTTTTGACATCATTAACTATGCTTAGCGCCCCAGCAAAAACCTCATCAGAGCAACTTGCTCTTTTTGCATTGTTTAATGATATTAGTTTTTTTATATCTTTGTAACTGTGCCCATCTTGTAGGGTATTTATTATCTTCATCTTACTCATACTCACTAACCTCTTGCTTGTTTTATTATGCTTTGAAATATTTCTTGTGGTGTGTTAGAATATATATCTACTTTTATATCACAAACTTTTTTATACTCTTTAAAACGCATATCATATAGTTCTTTTGCTTTTTGCTTGTCTTTTAAAAGTGGTCGTTTTTGTATCTGCTCTTTGTAATCATCACAGCTTTGCAAATAAGCATAAATCTCATCAAAACTTGCATTTAGCCAAACGACTTTGCCAAGCTTTTTGATATTGCTGACCTTATAAAAACCACCGCCAGTAGCAATTATACTATTGCTTATATTATGCTCAATATAGTTGGCACATTTCTGCTCTAAATTACGAAAATACTCTTCGCCATTGTCTTTGAAAATATCTGTGATTTTTTTATCTTCTTTAAATTCTATAAGAGAATCTGTATCTAAATAAGAAGTTTGCAAGATTTTAGCAAGCTCTTTAGCAGTAGTTGTTTTACCAACCGCCATAAAGCCTATTAAAATTATATTGTTAATGTGGGCTCTTAGTTTCTAAGCTCTTTAATCTTAGCGCTTTTACCGCTTCTTTCTCTAAGGTAATGTAATTTTGCTCTTCTTACTCTACCTCTTCTAAGTAATTCTATGCTTTTTAGGCTATCACAATAAAGTGGGAATATTCTCTCAACACCAATAGAGTTGGCTGCTATTTTTCTGATAGTAAAAGTGCTATCAGCTCCGTGGCCTCTTTTTGCAATAACAACACCTTCAAAATTTTGAATTCTTTTTTTATCGCCTTCTTTAATCTCAACACCCAATTTAAGTGTATCACCAGCTCTAAAATCTGGAACTTTTTTGTCTTTAATTTGAGCTTCTTCAAATTGTTTAATATATTTATTTTGCATATTTAGCCTTTTTGTAATATTTATGATATTCTAACTTATATTAGGTTAGTTTTAGCTTATATATTATTATTTTAATGATTTAGTATTTTATCTTTAAGGTTATCAAAGCTTTTATCCACACCAAAACATCTATCGCTAACACATAATACAAAATCGCCATTTGTGTTATCTACTGCTCTTTTTAGCAAAATGCCGTATTTGTCAAACTCATCAAACTTACCTTGTTTTATAGCGTCTTGCAGGGCGTCTTTTGTGTTTTTTACACTTACATATTCTTTTGTGGCTTTTAGATACACATCTACCATATCCTCATATCCTAATGGGTATTTAAGGGCGTGGGCATAAGCACTTGCCATACTCTCTTTTGCTACTTGGGCAAACATCAAGCTATTTTCAACACCCAAAGTGGATAGCTTTAATAAATTATCAACCATAACAGCATTTGCATTTGCATAAGCACTTGCATAAAATGGCGATAGCACATCTTTATGCAAGCTATCCTTTGAGCTTACATCATTCATATACCAGCTATTGTCTTTATAAAACTTATCTATTGCCTCTTTTGCTAAGGTTACGCTAATGCTCAAATATTTATCATCTAAGCTCTCATTGTAGGCTACAAGTAAAAGAGATATAAAAAACGCATAATCTTCAAATAGTGCCTTTTGGCTTGGTGCTTGTTTTTGTATTTTTTGATGATATAGCACACCATCAATATATAGTTCATCAATTAAAACATCCAAACTTTTAAGTGCATCTTGCAAATAATCGTCATCTAAAACTTTTGCTCCTATTAAAGATTTTAAATACAAACTATTCCAAGAGAGTAGTATTTTATAATCTACAAACGGATATGGCTTTATGCTTCTTATTTGTTTCATTCGCAAAATATCAACTCTCAATTGCTCTTTGCTTGGCTTATTTTTAAAGCTCTCATCGCTAATGTAGAGATTGTTTTTAAACTCAAAATTACCATCTGGTGTGATATTGAAATAATTTATAACCTCATCGCTAATCACGCCTTCTAATTCATGATAATCAAACACAAAATAATGACCTTCTTCTTTGTGGCTGTTATCATCAAATGATAGAGCACTATCAGCATCACTTGCACTAAAATACAAGCCGTTGTCTTGCTTAAACCTACTCTCACACAAGCTTACAATGTCCATAGCCACTTGTTTAAAATATTCATTTTGGCTAATTGTATATGCCTTCGTGTAAGATTCTAGCAACTCTGCATTTGTATAGAGCATCTTTTCAAAATGAGGTATCATCCATTTCTCATCTACGCTATATCTATAAAAACCACCTTCTATTTGATCGTGTATGCCACCCATTGCCATTTGTTGCAAACTAAAAGTAGCCATTTGTTGCGCTTTTGTATCATTCATAAGCATAGCAATATCAAGCAAAGTGTTAATAGAGCTAGCTTGTGGGAACTTAGGCTCACCTCTAAAACCACCATTTATTTTATCCATTCGCTCACCCCAAGCATTGATGAAGTTCTTGATTATCTCTTTTGTTTTTAGCTCATCTATCTCATTGCTATTTTTGACAAATAAGTCATTTGCGCTTTTTGCGCTTTTTATAGATATTTTAGCACTTGCACTAAAAGCTTGTCCTACATTGTTTGCTATTTGCTCTATTTTTTGTTTGTCGGTTTTAAAAGTATGCACGATATTACTAAGCACAGTTTTTAAACCCGCATATCCTGCTTTGTCTTCTTTTGGCAAATAAGTAAAACCATAAAAAGGCTTATTATCAGGTGTAGCAATAATATTGAGTGGCCAACCACCACCGCCATTATTTAAGGCTCGATATACACTCATATAATATGCATCTAAATGTGGCATTTCTTCTCTGTCTATTTTAATAGATATATAATCATCATTTAAGATCTTTGCGATCTCTTCATCTTCGTATGATTCTTCCTCCATTACATGACACCAATGGCAAGTAGAATACCCGATGGATATAAACAGCAATTTGTTGCGCTCTTTTGCAATTTGTAATGCCTCCTTAACATATGGATACCAGTCAATTGGGTTGCTTTGATGTTGCAGTAAATAAGGCGAGTCTTGGTTTTGTAAATAGTTTTTTGTTTTGTCGTGTTTCATTAAAACATCCCTTTTGTTTGCTTTGTTTGTATTGCCTTGTTTCATATAAAACAAATAAGAAACATATATAGCCATTATGCTTAGTACAACAAGTGGGGCTAATAGGTATTTTTTTACTCTTTTTAACATAATCTATTATAACCAACTAAGCCCACAATAAATACAAAAAATAACATAAAGCATATACAATAAGCATATTTAGAATATAAAAACAATATTTAGAATATATGCTCAAAAATGAAAATGCAATAAAAACATAAAACAAAATAGGTGGTGTGGGTGCTTGAACACTAAAAGAAGGTAATTGCATAAGTATAAAATAAATATAATTATCTAAAATGCCCCCTTGCCCGATTAAATGCAAAAATAACATAAACGGATAAAAAACATAAAAAAGCAATGTAGCAATGGGTGCAAAAAATGCATATAAGCTAAAATGATAAAAATAAAAATGAGCTATGGCTAAGAGTGCAAAAAATAGCCAAAAATTAAGCAATATGGCAAAAAGTATTTTGTTTAGTTTGAAAAAATACATAATAAACAAAAATATATAAAACACCCCACAAACAGAAAACCAAAAACTAAGAGAAAACAAAAGTTTAGGAGAGAGAGCTAATATAAATGCTACAACAACACTAAGAGAAAAAAAAGAAAATACCTTAATGTTTGAGTATAAAAACACTAACGCAAACACAAACATCACAAAAGCTCTAATAAGAGATGGAGGGAAGTTGGTTAAATATAAATAAAAAAATGACAATATGGTAGCTAAGAGCAATGAATGAAAAACCCTATTGCGATATGGTGCAAATTTGGCATATATTGGTTTTGTAACAATAGAGTAAAAAAAAGAAAAAATAGCTATCAAAAATGCAATATGAAACCCACTAATTGCAAGCAAATGAGAAATATGAAAAATGGTTGCAAACTCCCTGTTTGCTTTGTTTAACGGAGTAGCTAAGAATAATGTAGAGAATAAATTAGCAATTTGAGAATTGTTATGTTGAGAGTTTATAAATTTATGAATTTTATCTCTTATATTTGTTGTGCTTGTTATATTTTGAGTAATTGTTTGATTGGCATATTCGCTCAAAATTGTAGTTGGTGCATAAAAGCCTTTTAGATAATCAATAAAATCAACATTTCTACTTACAACAAAAACATCTAATGCCTCACCTATGCTGTATTTGCTCTCTTGCTTTGGATAAATAGAAGTATAAAAATGAAAATCATTATTTTGCAATTTTAAAATAAAATATTTCTTTGCCTTTTTAGTTTTAAAATAAATATTTGCAATTTTAAATGTAGAATGATAAAGCTCATCTTTTGTGAAATTGGAATATTTTATATACTCATTTGCCAAAGACAATATAAAAACTAAAAAACATAATAAAAAATAAACAACTTTTTGTTTGATGTTTAAAAATAAAGGTATAGCATTTGTGTTTAAATACACAATAAAAATTACAAAAATTACCAGTAAGTATTTATGTCAAACAATGGGTGTGGTCTATTTGCGCTATTGTCTTGATTTGATCTATCAAATGTTTTAGATGCCTTAACATATTTATCATCAACTTGAGGAGTGGAAATATAAAATGCATATATAATAACGCCCACACTAATAAATATCAATATATCAGCAACCATATGTATTAAGAATCCAGAAATTCTTAATGCTATAACTAATATCGCAAACATTATAGAAATACCAATTACTAAATCTACATTCATTTTATTCCTTTTGGCTTTTTTGGCTTATTGCTTTTTTTGTTGGGATAGATAATCTTCATACCCCCCTTTAAAATCTACAATAGTTCCATCGCTTTGTAAATGTATTATTCTGTTTGCAAAAATATCTAAAAACTCTCTATCGTGCGAAACACATATAACAGGGCTATCATAAGATAATAATCCTTCACCCAAAGCAATAATGGCTTCTAAATCAAGATGTCCTGTCGGCTCATCTAATAGCAAAAAGTTTCGCTTCTCTAACATAATCTTACTAATCATCATTCTATGCTTTTCGCCACCACTACATTTGCTTACTTTTTTTTCTTGCTCCTGTCCGTTAAATAGCATTCTACCAAGGCAATTTCTAATCTCACCGATATCAGCTTCTTTGTCAAACTCTCTTAACCAATCATATAGCGTCATATCACCTTTTATGATATCCATTGTATCTTGCGGAAAATAACTAAGCGAGAGCGTAGCACCAAGCGATACAGAGCCTTTATTAGGTTGCAAATCGCCATTTATTATTTTACATAATGTAGATTTCCCAACCCCGTTATCACCTATTAGGGCAACTTTATCTTCTTTTTCTAAATTAAAAGATATATTATTTAGCACTGATAAATCCTCAAAACTTTTGGATATGTTTTTTACACTAAGCACTTCTTTGCCAAGCGCTCTATTCACATTAAACACAATAGAAGGGTCTCGTCTGCTAGATACTTTTATAGGCTCTAATTCTAATTTTTCAAGCTTTTTTTGTCTGCTTGTTGCTTGTTTTGCCTTAGATGCGTTTGCGCTAAATCTTGCAACAAACTTTTTTAGCTCTTCTTGTTCTTTTTGGGTTTTGCTTCTTTGTGCTTCTAATTGTTTTGCAATCAATGTTGATGCCATATACCAATCATCATAATTACCAACAAATTCTCTTATTTGTTTAAAATCAACATCCAAAATATGTGTGCAAACTGCATTTAAAAAATGTCTATCGTGAGATATAACTACCAATGTTCCCTCGTGTTTTTTTAGCACATTCTCAAGCCAAGCAATGGTGTTAATATCTAAATTGTTTGTAGGCTCATCAAGATATAGCACATCAGGTTTTGGATAAATAACTTGCGCTAAAAGTATTTTAAACTTATCACTATTGCTTAGTGTGCTCATTTTTTCGTGGTGTATTTCGCTTGGGAAATTTAGATCTTCTAAAATTTTAGTAATAGCAACTTCATATTCATAGTTTGGGTCTTGCTCTACGCAGATCATCTCTAACTCTGATAGCTTTTGCCCTACCTCATCTGTGTATTCTACTTCGTATAGCTTTTCTTTTTGCTTTATTGCATCGTATAAAACTTTATTGCCAAGCAACACGGTATCAAAAAGCGAATAATCCTCATACGCCATTTGGTTTTGCTCTAGCACGCCAAATTTTTTGCCACTTTGCAGGCTAATCTCACCACTATCGTAGTCTTCTACGCCACAAAGTATTTTCAAAAATGTAGTCTTACCTGCCCCATTTGCACCAATTAGTCCGTATCTTTTGCTTACATCAAGAGATAAATTAACATCATCAAACAAAACTCTTGGACCAAAAGATTTTTTAAGATTTGAAATTTTTACCATATTGTTGCCTTGTTTGGAGTTTCGCTCATTATAGCAAGTTTTGTCATAAACAATTATTTGTTATTATACTAAAATGAATAACATAGCAAATAAAAAAAAAGTATATATCAAAACATTTGGTTGTAGGACTAACCTCGTAGATAGTGAGATTATGTCATCTCTTATTATAGATGATTATGAGATAATAAACAACGACAAAGTAGCAGACATAATCATAATAAACTCATGCACTGTTACTAATAGTGCTGATTATAGAGCAAGGGCCTATATATCATCAATTACCAAAAATGATAGCAGAGAAAAACAAATACTTTTTACAGGTTGTGGTGTAAAATCGCAAGGCAAAAAACTATTTAATGAAAACAAAGTCCATAGCGTATTTGAAAGCTCCAACAAAGAGAGAATAAGCTCTATACTAAAAACCACAAGCCAAAAAAGAGACTTTATAGAAGGTGATTTTGCCACTACTGACAAAACAATAATACACTCATACCAAAACAAAACAAAAGCATTTGTCAAAATACAAGAAGGTTGCGATTTTGCATGCAGTTATTGCATTATCCCTAGTGTTAGGGGCCCATCAAGAAGCTTTGAAGTTGAATACATTACAAAACAAATTAGCACATTAGCACAAAATGGACATAGTGAGTTTGTGCTAACTGGAACAAACATAGGCTCATACACCAAAGCGCAAAAAAACAAAAGCAAAGAATACAAAACCACATTAGCAGGGCTTTGTAAAGAAATATTTAAAATACAAGGTGTAAAAAGACTAAGACTAAGTTCAATTGAGCCAACGCAAATAGATGATGAGTTTTTTGAGATACTACGCGAACCACAGCTTGCAAAATATTTGCATATTGCCCTTCAATACACAAACTCAAAAATGCTAAAAATTATGAAAAGAAGAAGCAAGGTAGAGCAAGATTTGGCACTTTTTGAAAAAATTAGCGAATATGGATATGCTCTTGGGAGTGATTTTATTGTGGGGCATCCTTATGAGAGCCAAGAGATTTTTGATGATGCTTTTAAGATGTTGCAAAAATTCCCACTTACTCATTTGCATACATTTTGTTTTTCAAAACGAGCAAACACGCCATCTGCACTTATGGATGAACAAGTAGATAAAAAAACCGCAAGCAATAGAGCTGCGAAAATACGAGAGCTTATAGCTAAAAAGAATTTTGATTTTAGAGCAAAACTAAAACAAAACAACAAAAGCATAAATGTATTGGTTGAGAGCTTAAAAGATGAATATTATATGGGCTATGATGAATATTTTAATCTATCAAAAATAAAACAAAAAGATAATAAAAACAATGAGCTAAAAGGTAAATGGATAGATACCACAAGCTATGAAGTAAGAAATGAGTTTAACGAAATAATCTAACTTATGTGTTGAGTGTGCCTGAGCTTGGCACACTTGGCAAAATAAAGAGTATTTTGTTTATTTGTTTATTTGTTTAGATACTCACTCATCATTTTATTTACCATTTGAGGGTTAGCACTACCCTTGCTTGCTTTTAGCACTTGTCCAACAAAAAAGCCCAAAAGCTTGTCTTTGCCTGCTTTATATTCTGCAACTTTATCGCCATTGTTTGCAATAACTTCTTCTATCATTTTGATTATCAAACTATCATCGTTTATTTGTTTTAATCCTAATTTATCAATAGCTTCTCTTACTTCGCAATTTTCATTCTCAAACAAATAATCTAATACTTCTTTACCTGCTTTTGCGCTTATGTCGCCGTTTTGTATGCTTAGTGCTAAATCGCTCAATTTTTTTGCATCTACAATTGAATCTTCTATAAGCTCTCCATCGCTCAATCTGCCAAAAAGCTCCACAGTAATCCACGAGTTTGCCAACTTTGGTTTTACTCCTGCATCTATCATTTGCACAAAATACTCACTAACAGCAGGTGAGCTTGTCAAAATCTCACTATCGTATTTGCTTAGATTATATTCTTGTATCATCTTTTGTGCAATCTCATCTGCTAATGGAGGAATATGGCTGTTTTGGCTGATAAATTCTTCGCTTATTTTTAAAGGTGGCAAATCTGGGTCTGGGAAATATCTATAATCAGCACTATCTTCTTTGCCTCTCATACTTGCTGTTTTAAAAGTTGTGGTATTAAAAAGTCTTGTCTCTTGAACAATCTCTTGATCATATGTGCCATCTTCCCAAGCTTTTATATGTCTTTTTTGTTCATACTCTATTGCACTTGCAATAAATTTGAAACTATTCATATTTTTAATCTCACTTCTCGTGTATAGCTTATTGTCGCCCTTTGGTCTAATAGATATATTTACATCACATCTAAAACTACCCTCATTCATATTTGCGTCGCTTATTTTTAGAAACCTAACGATAGAGTGAAGCTTTTTTAGATATGCCACCACCTCATTAGCATTCCTCATATCTGGCTCACTTACAATCTCAATAAGTGGCGTGCCAGCTCTGTTTAGATCCACGCAAGAGTATTGATCGCCGTGTGTGTTTTTGCCAGCATCGTTTTCTAAATGGGCTCTTGTTATATTTATTGTTTTTTGCACTATTTCTTTTTGGCTGTTTTCGTATTCTATCTCTAATGCCCCGCCCTCTACAATAGCTACATCAAATTGAGTTGTTTGATAGCCTGATGGCAAGTCTGGGTAAAAATAGCTTTTTCGGTTGAATACTGATATTGTGTTTATTTTAGAGCCTAATGCTGTGCCTAACATTATAGATTTTTTGACTGCTTCTTTATTGATTACGGGCAATGCGCCAGGCAATGCCATACAAACAGGGCAAACATTTGCATTTGGCTTGTCCCCAAAAGATGTCTTGCACCCACAAAATAGCTTTGTCTTTGTGTTTAGTTGCACATGCACTTCTAACCCTATTATTGTTTCAAAATCCATTTCCCACCTTTTTGTATGCCATAATATGCAATTTTATCTATAAAACCATTAAACTACTAAAAAGGCTCGCACAAATAACAAAAGCTATTTTAAATATCAATTAGCTATACTTATCCTTATTTAAAGAAATATTAAACTTATGCAAGGGATAAAATGAGCAATTGGCAAAGAGATTCTTGGAGAGATTTTCCCATAAAACAACAGCCTACTTATGCAAACATAGATGAATTGTGCAAGGTAGAGCAAACTCTCTCAAAGCTTCCTCCACTTATTTTTGCAAAAGAGGCAAAAAGATTAACAAAACAACTAAGCAAGGTAGAGCAAGGCAAGGCATTTTTATTGCAAGGTGGTGATTGTGCTGAGAGTTTTGCAAATTTTGATGCAAACAATATAAAAAATCTTTTTAAAGTTATGATGCAAATGGCAGTAGTTTTGATATTTTCTACTCAAAAGCCAGTTATAAAAATAGGTAGAGTAGCAGGGCAATTTGCAAAACCAAGAAGCGATGATTTTGAGTGTATAAATGGTGTTAGTTTGCCAAGTTATAGAGGCGATATTATAAACGATATTGCTTTTGATAAAATTTCAAGAGAGCCTAATGCACAAAGATTATTGCAAGCTTATTACCAAAGTGCCTCTACACTCAACCTTATTCGTGCATTTAGCACTGATGGGTTGGCAAATTTAAATAAAATACATAATCTAAATTTGGAATATGCAAATAATTTTGATACACAAAATAATTTCCAAAATATTGCGGGTAAAATAAGCGACACTCTAAACTTTATGAAAGCTTGTGGGGCACACCCCAACAATACGAGATCGCTAAAACAAACCAAGTTTTATACCTCCCATGAAGCATTGTTGCTAAATTATGAAGAAGCTCTAACAAGAGTTGATAGCCTAAGCGGTGATTATTATGATTGCTCTGCTCATATGCTATGGATTGGTGAGCGAACAAGAGGCTTAGATGATGCACATATTGAGTTTTTTAGAGGCATAAAAAACCCGATAGGTTGCAAGATTAGTGATAAAATTAGCAATGATGAGCTAATAAAATTATGCAATAAGCTAAACCCACAAAATGAAAGTGGTAGGCTAACTCTGATAGTTAGAATGGGTGTTAGCAAAATAAAAGAGCATTTGCCACGAGTGATTAAAACATTAAAAAAAGAAGGCATTAGAGTAGTTTTAAGCTGTGATCCTATGCATGCAAACACAAAAAAAACAAATAATGGCTACAAAACAAGATTGTTTCAAGATATTGTAAATGAAACAAAAAGCTTTTTTGAGATTTGCAAAAGCGAGGATTTCTATGCAGGTGGCATACATCTCGAAATGAGTGGGAATGATGTCACAGAATGCACAGGGAGTTTGAGCTCAAACATACAAGAGCTTGATTTGGCAAATAGGTATGAGACACAATGTGACCCAAGGCTAAACGCAAAACAAGCACTTGAACTTGCATTTAATGTTGCTGAGTATGTCAAAAGTGAGTATAAATAAAGGAAAGTTAGTGGTATTATTTGGAACAGATGGAATACGAGCCAAAGCTGGCAAAGGGCTAAATGCAGCACAAGCTTTGAGGGTGGCTCAAAGTATTGGTATTTATTTTAAAAAGCATTCAAAAAGCAACAAAGTTATTTTGGGAAAAGACACAAGAATAAGTGGCTATATGATTGAGAGTGCTATTGTCTCTGGGCTTACTTCTATTGGTTTGAATGTTATAGAAACAGGTCCTATGCCTACTCCTGCTGTTGCGTATTTAACACAAAGTATGAGATGTGGCTTTGGGATAATGATTAGCGCTTCTCACAACTTATACGAAGATAATGGCATTAAAGTTTTTGATGAATTTGGAAGAAAGCTATCACTTGAAGCAGAGAGTAAAATTGAAAAAATTTATAATAATCAAAAAACAATAGACAAACACCAACAAACTGGCATAAATATCGGAAAAGCCAAAAGAATGGATGATGTAACGGGTAGGTATATAGTATCTATAAAAAGCTCTTTTCCTATTGAGCTAAACTTGCAAGGGCTTAAAATTGTGCTTGATTGTGCAAATGGAGCCGCATATAAAGTGGGACCTACCATACTACAAGAGTTAGGTGCAGAGGTTGTATCTATTGGAGATAAGCCAAATGGTATAAATATAAACGACAAATGTGGGGCAACTGCACCACAAATGCTTGCACAAGAAGTGATAAAACATAAAGCCGATATAGGTATTTGCTTAGATGGTGATGCAGATAGATTGGTGCTTGTAGATGAAAATGGCGATGTGGTAGATGGTGATAAACTATTAGGCATATTAAGTGTTTATTTAAAACAAAATAACAAGCTACCACATAATGTTTGTGTAAGCACTATAATGAGCAATATGGCATTAGAAAATTATCTAAACCAAAATGATATTTTACTCAAACGAACACAAGTTGGCGATAAATATGTGCTTGAACTTATGAGAAAAATGGGCTATAAATTTGGCGGAGAGCCTAGCGGGCATATTGTGTTTAAAGATATCTCAAAAACAGGTGATGGCTTAGCGGCTGCTCTTCAAGCTTTGGCATATTTTATTACTTCTAAGCACAAAAAAGCTAGTGAGGCATTTAATCCTTTTGAGCTTTATCCTTGTGAGAGTATAAGCTTTAAAATAAAAAACAAAAAACCGCTAAAAGATATAAAAGAGCTTCAAAAAATAATAGATGAAATAAACAACAATTCTCTAAGAGAGGTTATAAGATACTCAGGAACTGAAAACAAAATAAGAATACTAATAGAGGGCAAAAACAAATCTAATGTAGATAGATATGCTACCAAGGTAGCCACTTTGCTAAAAAAAGAGCTTTGTTAATTAAAGCTTATTGCAAGTTACTCAAACAAATCTAAACTAAATACTTACCTAAACAAATATCAAAACCCAAAAGGCATAGCATTTGTATCAGTAGCTTTAGGTTTGCTTACATTATCAGGTATAGGGCGAATAAGATTTTTCATATCCTCTTCACTTATTTCAATACTTATAGCTTGATTGCAATCTTCGGTTTTATTTGTTTCTTTGCATTTAGCAGACAAAGCTTGCAATTCTTTATAAGTTATACGCGGTGGAAGTGGTGGTCGCGAAGATGGCACATTGCTTTGTGCAACATTGTTAGGCCTTACACTTTTTGGCTCTTGATATAATCTCTCACATCCTTTGGTTTGATTATTTTTGGCACATTTTTGCATTAAAGTTTTCATCTCATGCAAAGTCAAAGGCGGTGGCACATCATCTTTATTTGTTGCCTCCTCCTTGCTACACGCACCCAAAACCAACACAAAAACTAAACCAATTATTATATATAGACTATTTTTCATCTACTACTCCTTTTTTGAATTTCGTTATTGTAGCATATGAAGAATAAAAATTATCAAGCTACTTTAAAAATAAATATGCTACAATTCTTGTGTAGTATGATTTATACTGCGTATTTTATTTTTAAGGAGTTTCTTATGAAAAAGAAATTATTATGGGGCGCAATAGCTGTAGCTATGCTATTTAGCAATGCTTTTGCTATTACGCCAGCGAACGATTTGCCTAGCAAATCAATGTATTATACTGGTTGGGGTCAGAGTGACAAAACTGCTGACAAATTTATTCAGATGTCAAACGATGCTGCTTTTGCGCAACCAGGAAGTAGAATCGATCAACTATTGTTGTCGTTTTTTAGATGGGATGGTTTAGGAAATATTAAAGAAGATGGAGGTTTTGTTTATACTACTGATAGTTGGAAATCTAATGCTTATAAAGAACTAAGAAAAATTTATACAGCATCTCATGATGGCACTATTACTGGAAAACCAGTTAAAATGATTGCATCATTTGGTGGTTTTACATATGCAGGAATGTGGGATTCTATTATGGATAATGCAACAAGAGAAATCATTGCACAAAACATAGTAGCTTTAATGGGTGATAAAATTGGTAAATTTTGGGATGGATATAGAGATTTAGAAGGAATATCTATAGATGGTATTGACTTGGACTTTGAAAGAACTATTAGAATCTCTCCTAGATTAAATGATGCTTTATTTGAGCTTATTAAAAGAATTAGACAATTACAACAAGATGACGCATTCTTATCAGAAATAGGCGTTAGCAAAGATAAAGTTAAAGATGATATAATCATATTGACTACATACCACATCGGTGCAGACCCTGTTGAATGTGCTACTAACACAAACTTAGGGCCAGATGATGGTTGTTCTTTCCCAATTGCAGAGCGAGTTAAACATGCTGTGCATGCTGGTGAGCTTACAAGATTGCTTAAAAAACTACAAGGCACTGATTTAGTTGATTCATACAACTTGATGTTATATGATGCAGGACATGAAAAAGATTTTTATCCAGCTGTTGCTATTGATAATTACTTAAAATATGTTCCAGCAAACAGATTAAATGGTGGTGTTTCTGTAAAAGCTCAATGGGCATTAGAAGGACCATTTGTTAAAACACAATCTCAAAATGCTGCAATGATTAATCTATATAAATCTAAAAACTTACATGGTTACTTTACTTGGTCTTTAGGTGGTGGTGGAGTTGGAACTCCTTCTGAGGATATAGACAAACATTACTACTTAGCAAAAGTATGGGAAAATGTTATTAGCGATGCCTCTCAATACCAAACAGCAGAGTTTACTCCATCAGATAAAGTATACGACATACCAACAAAATCTGAATTAGGAGTAGATCACCATATAGTTACAAGAGATGGAAAATCTTATGTGGTTTATGGCAAACTTTGGTTTGAAATAGGACACAAAAACTCATTTGTTAGATATGAGCCAAAGTGGGTTAATGTCGGCGCCCTTCGTGATGTTTGGGGCGAGAGTGCTGCTAACAAAATTATTGTAGTAGAGCTTTTTGACCGTGAAACAGGAACATTGATAAAAAGAATAACTACTAAACCACGAGACTGGGGTAGATGGTGGACAACATCTTGGGTTTATCCAGGTCTAACAGCTCTTTTAATACAAAGATTTAGAGACCCAGGAGTAACAGCTGGTATGAGATTCGGGTGGAATAATAGAATTTATGCAGTTACGGGCAGATGGGGTAACCACATTTGGTTGAAAGATCTAACAAAAGAAGTTAGAGTATATGCTATAGATATTATTAAGCCGGAAGCTCCGCAATTAATTGAGGAGTAAAACCCTTTCTAATATCTATAAAAACAAAGATGAAGCGCTTAGCTGAGTCTTTAAACCCTCATTAAGAGGGTAAGCCCAAAAATCTTGAAGCATTATGCTTTGGGCTTTTGGGCTTTTTTATTGTCTGCA
>CAZXTK010000004.1:0-35086 GCA_964643665.1 uncultured Campylobacterales bacterium | reverse complement strand
ATTAAGCCGTGTAAAATGTTTTGCTTCTTTCCAAAAAGAAGGTAAAGAAAATAAAAATGAAAATATACTTCTTTCTAAGTGAGCAAAGCGAACGAAGACAAAAAGTGTGAGAAAAATAAATTAAGTCTTATCCTATCAAATTAGAAGGCAAGTCTTTTTTTGGTTTTATATGAGAGTCCTTTTTTAATTGCTCACTTTGCCATACAAGGTTTCCATTGCCTGATTTTAGCTTCTTAAATGCCGCGTCATAAGTTTTTTGTGCATTATCTAAACCTACCCCAACCTTGCTTAGATCGTCTACAAAACCCACAAACTTTTTATATAGCTCATCTGCCCTTTTATAAACTTTTTTTATATCTTGGGCTTGGTTTTCGTATCGCCAAGTATTCTCAACTGCTCTTAGGCTAACAAGCAAAGTTGTAGGGCTAACAAGTATTATTTTGTTTTTAAAAGCATAATCATATAAGCTACTATCATTATCTAATGCTAACAATAATGCCCCCTCAATAGATACAAACATAAACACAAAATCTAAACTATTTATGCCTTCTAATTTATTATATTCTTTATTAGATAACTCATCTATGTGGTTTTTTATAGATTTTATATGTTTTTTTAGTAACTCTTGTTTTAAATCCGCATCCTTGCAAGAGATATATTCATTATAAGCACTAAGAGATGTCTTGGCATCTATAATTATTTGTCTATTGTCTGGCAAATACACAATAACATCTGGCATATATCTGCCTCCTTTATTGTCTTTTAGCACAACTTGCTTTTTGTATTCTCTATCTTTTGTTAGCCCCGAGCTCTCTAACACCCTATCAAGCACCATCTCGCCCCAATTGCCTTGTATTTTGTTATCGCCTTTTAGCGCATTTGTTAGATTGTTAGCATCTGTGCTTATTTTTATATTTAGCTCTTTTAGGTTTTTTAGCTCATTTGCAAGAGCACTTCTGTCTTTTGATTCTTTGTCATACACATCTTCTATTTTTTTTCTAAAACTATTCATCTGCTCTTTTATAGGGCTTAAAATATGGCTCATACTCTCTATATTTTGAGTTTTTAGATTTTTTGAATTTGTTTCAAAAATTCTATTTGCCAAATTTTCAAACTCCACTTTTAATCTTTTCTCACTTTGCTCTAATAATTTTATTTGCTGATTTAAAGATAGATTTTGCTCTTGAAGTTTGACTTTTAGCTCAGAGTTTAGCCTTATATATTCTTTTTGCTCATTTTGAAGTCCTAAAAGCTCTTGTTTTAAAGCCACATTGTCGTTTTTAGAATTTGCTAAATTGTATTTTAGATTTATATTTTCTTGTATTATTTTTGCATTTTTGGTTTTGTATAAAATATATAAATAAAGCAACAAACCACAAACAAAAACTAAGATAAAAGTAATTGCATCAATGTTGTTTATCAATAATAAAATATCACTCATTTTAAACAGGCAATACTCTTATGTTTTCATCTACCTTGTTTTGTAGTGCAGCCTCTATGGCATACAATGTGCCACTCGCAGATGATGCACACCCACTACAAGCACCCAAATAACGAACATACACATCATAATAAGGCAACTGCTCTTTTATATCTATAATCTCAATATTTCCACCATCCGCAATAAGCATTTCTCGTATATGCTCATCTAAACATTTATCTACTGCTTTTATTTTTTGCACTAATGTCATCTCGCCAAATGATATATTGCCACTCTCGCTTAAATCAGCACTTTTTTTTAGAACTTCCTGCTTCATTTCTTCTCTTACTTCTTTTAAAATATCTACCAAATAATACTCTCGCTCTTCATGTCCGCCCGGTTTTATGCAAGATTTACAAAACCCCCCTGCTTTTGTGTAATCAGTTATTTGCTCTATTGTTTCTAAATTATTTAATTTTATTACTTCTTTTAGAGTAGATAGGCTAACTCTTGCACATTCACAAACTATTATCTCTTCTTCAAAGCTCTCAATATCTACATTTTTGTATATTGAAGCTGCTTTTTTAATAACATCATAAGCCATAACAGAACAATGCATTTTTTGTGGTGGCACAGCTGGAGTATTTTCATCATCTCTTAGAGCTTTTTCTACATCTATATTTGTAATTTTTACCGCTTCATCTACTGTTTTGCCAATGCAAAGCTCCGCCATAACATCACTTGAAGCAATAGCAGTGCCACACCCAAAAGATTTGAAAGTTGCTTTTACAATCTTGTGAGTGTCCTTTTCTACTGCCCAATAAAGCCTAACAGCATCACCACAACTCTCAGCTCCAAAATCAGCCACTACCAATTTAGCATTCATTTTTTTAGCTTCTTGCTGTGTTATCTCGCCTTTGTTTTTTGGGTTATTCATTCTATCTACTACTTTATTAGAATACTCATCCCACATCGATTTTGTCATTAAATCATTTTTAGCCATTGTAACTCCCTTGTTTGTTAATTTTTGGCATAAGAGCTTGATATTTCTCTTAGTCTTGCTACGGCGTCTTTTACAACTTTGATAGCATAGTTGATTTGCGCTTCATCGTTAAATCTACTTAAAGAAAACCTAATTCCCGTATGAGCTAGTTCGCTATCATCGCCAAATGCATTCATAACAGGATTAGCCTCTAAGCTCTCAGATGCACAAGCAGAGCCAGTGCTAGCTGCAACGCCTTGCTTGTTTAGATCCCAAATCATACCCTCGCCTTCAACACCTTTGAAACTTATCAGGCTTGTGTTTGGGGTTCTGTTTTGTTTGCCGCCTATTAGTATAGTGTCATCAATATCTAAAAGTGCATTTTCTAGCTTGTCTCTTAGCTCTTTTACTACTGTGTTTTCGTATCTTATGGCATTTGTGCTTGTGCCAAGCTCCATAGCCTCGCCCATACCGACAATAGAAGCCACATCTATTGTGCCAGATCTAAGCGAGTTCATTTGCTCTCCGCCGTGCAAAAGTGGGGTAAATTTGACACCTTTTTTAATATAAAGCCCACCAACACCTTTTGGACCATGAAATTTATGCGCACTAAAAGATAAAAAATCACAATGAAAAGTGCTAACATCTACTACGACTTTACCAATAGCTTGTGTTGCATCAGTATGAAAGAGTATATTTTTACTTTTGCAATAATCGCCAATTTTGGCAACAGGGAATATTTTGCCTGTTTCATTATTTGCCCACATAATGCTAACTAAAGCAGTATTGTCATCTATCAATTTTACAAGCTCATCATAATCTAACTCGCCGTTTTCATCTACTTTGGCATATTTTATATCCACACCCTGTGCTTTTAGAAACGAAGCAGGCACACTAATTGATGGATGCTCAACTTCGCTTATTACAATATTTGTTTTATCGCCATTTAATATATCATTTATCCATACACTCTTTAATACACTATTATTTGCTTCTGTTGCATTTGCAGTTACAATAATATCGTCGCTATCATTCGCATTTATTCCTGCATATATTTGATTTATTGCTTTGTTTATTGCGCTATGGGTTTGTGAGCCAAACTTATGCAATGAATTAGGATTTCCGTATATTTTTGAGAAAAATGGCTCCATTGCCTTTGTTACTTTTTCATCTACTTTTGTGGTGGCATTATTGTCTAAATAAACTTCCATAAACTTCCTTTTTTTTAATTAGGATAAATTTTATCTTAATTAAACTTAATTATTATTCTTATATTTAATTATGCTATTTTTTAAATAAAACACTACCTATTCTTATCATATTTGAGCCATTTTTAATAGCATAAGTGTAATCATAGCTCATACCGCTTGATAGTATTGTCATTTGTGGATATTTGCCTTTTACTTGTTTGTGTAGCTCATACATTTGTGCAAAACATTTATTTATCTCATCTTTATTTTTTGTGTTTTTGCCTATACACATAAGACCCTTTAGTTTTATGCTTGTGCAGTTTTTGTAAATATTATCTACTACATTCATAAGCTCTTTTGGGTAAATACCACCTTGGGTATCTGAATTAGATATATTTACTTGCATTAGTGCGTTTAGTGTATTTAGTGTTTTTTGCTCTTTTAGTTTTTTATCTAATTTTAATGCTAATTCATAACTATTAAGAGAGTGAAACAATACTACCTTGCATTTTAATAGTGCATTTATCTTGTTGCTTTGTAATCTACCTATAAAATGCCATGCAATTGGTAGATTATCTAAAAGCTTTTGCTTTTTTTGCAAATCTTGAACCTTGCTCTCACCAAAAGCTCTTTGCCCTGCTTGATAAAGTGCTTTTATCTCATCAGCGGTGTTGTATTTGCTAATAGCTATGGTTTGGACAATATGATGTTCATCAAAAGCGCATCTTGATGACTCTATGTTTTCTACTACTTCTTGCAAATTGGCTTTGGCTTGCTCTATGTTTAGCTCATCTTGGCTCATTAGTTGATAAACCACCTATTTATATCATTATAAAGCCCAAGAAACATAAGTGAGGCCAATATTACCCAGCCCATTATTGTAAGGTACATAAAAACTACATCATTTGGTGCTTTTTTAAATATAAGCTCATAAAGATTGAACATAATATGCCCACCATCAAGTGCGGGTATTGGCAACAGATTAAGAACGCCCAAATTTACAGATATTAAAGCAGTTATAACTAAAAATGTTACAAAAGTATTAGCCTCTCCAATTAGCTTGCCAATTGTAATAACCCCGCCTACTTCATTGGTGGATACTACGCCTGTGAGTAGTTTTTGCACGCTCAAAAATATAAGCTTGCTTGATTCATAAGTTTGAGAAACACCATAAATAATTGCCTCAAAAAAAGAATAATAAACCACTTTACTATCGCCATTAGCACCTATTCCTATCATTTTTTTATGCACTACTTCGCCAAAAATATTTTTGGTTTGCAGTATTTTAGGTTTTATAAATATTGTTTTTAGAGTGTTGTTTCTTTTGATTAAAAACTTTATGTTTTGGTTGATATCGCTTTTTTGAATATGTTTGCTGATATCTTGCCATATGACTATACTTTTATCATTTATTTTAACAATCTCATCCCCTTTTTGCAATTTGGCATTAAAGGCAGGGGAGTCTTTTTTGACTTTCCCTATGACTGGTGATAGAACATTTATCCCCAAAAGAGAGGCAATAAAATATAAAAAAACAGCCAATACGAAATTAGCCAATGGGCCAGCAAGCAAAATGGCTATTCTTTGTAGTGGAGTTTTACAGACATAAGAGTCTATATCTTTGTTCGTGGATATATGTGTGGCTGTGTCTGATTGACCTTTCATTTTTACATATCCACCAAGAGGGATAATACCGATGCTCCAAAGAGTGTCGCCTATTTGCTTTTTGTATATTTTTGCGCCAAATCCGATGGAAAACACTTCTACCTTTACACCAAAATATCTTGCTACTAAAAAATGCCCTAATTCGTGCATGAAAACAAGCAAAGAAAATGCAAATAAAAAAATTAAAACACTACTCATATTTTCCTCTAATGCGCTTTGATATATTAGCTTTTTATGTAATTTATCGCATAAGATATAGCAGATAGCAAAGTAACACCGACTGCAATATAGAGTAAAACATCTCCACCTTGCCAATCCATTATTAAAAAACCAATAGCAAACATTTGAACAACGGTCTTAACCTTGCCAAAAAAGTCTGATTTTATTTCTTTATTTTGTGATATTGCTACAATTCTAAGAGTAGTTACAAAAAACTCTCGCCCCAAAATTAAAAATACACAAAAAACATCTGCCCTACCCACATAAAGCAAGGATATAAAAGCACCCATTGTTAGAATTTTATCACTAAATGGATCTAATATCTCGCCTAATTTGCTCTCTATTTTAAATAATCTTGCAATATATCCGTCAAAAAAATCACTAATAGAAGCAACAACAAACACAAAAGCAGCAAAATAATCCAACCAGCTTGGATGAATGTTCTCAAATATCGGTAAGTCTCTATAACACAAAAATAGCACCATCAAAGGAACAAGCAGTATCCTAAAAATGGTTATTGTATTTGGTATGTGTTTGAGCATATATTAATTGGGTAACGCTTGTTTATTGAAAAGAAGTTCCACCATCTATTATGATAGTTTGACCAGTTAGCCAAGAACACTCATCTGAGCACACAAAATAAACCATTCCTGCTAAATCTTTGGCTTCTCCCATTCTGCTAAGTGGGCTTCTTGCGCATACTTCTGCTTTTACTTCTTCGTAATTTGGAAACTTTTTAAGAGCGTCAGTATCTATTGGGCCACCACTAACAGCATTCACTCTAATTCCCATCTCACCTAATTCGGCTGCTGCATATTTAACAACTGTCTCAACTGCATTTTTTGAGTTTGCGTGCCCTGTATACATTGGAGTAAAAACTAAATTACCCGTAGAGCTTAGAGATACTATTGCACCACCGCCATTTTTTTGCATTCTTTTTGCTGCTTCTTGTGCGCCTACAACAAAGGCTAAAACCGTAGCAGTGTAGATATTGTTAAGTCCTTTTGGCTTTAATCGCATAAAAGTAGAAAAACCTCCGACAACGCTTCTGCCCGATATGATAGCATTAGATACAAAATAATCAACTCTATCAAAATCTTCATCTATTTTTGCAAATACTTCTTTGTATTCATTTGGCTCTAATATGTTTAGCTTATAGGCTCGTGCTTTAATCTTATAATTATTTTCTAACTCTTTTATAAACTCATTTGCAATCTCTTCGTTGGTATTGTATGTAAAAGCTACATTTATGCCCTCTTTTGCAAATCTTAGAGCAATCTCTCGCCCTATTCCTCTTGTTGCACCGCTAATTACTAATGTTTTTGATTGACTCATTTTGCTATCTCCAATTTTGTTAATATTTTTTTAAGTTCCCCTTCTGATTCTTTGCTCACTTCAACTAAAGGAAGCCTAACATCGCAAGTCTCCATAACCCCTGCAAGTTGCATTGCCTTTTTTACCATTGTAGGGTTTGGTTCCTTAAAAAGTAAGCAATTTAGCTCGTATAGCTCTTCATTTAATGCTCTTGCTTCTTTGAAATTGCCATCCATTACTAAATTATACAATCTAACCTTAACATCTGGTAATAAATTAGAGGTTACAGATATAAATCCACTAGCTCCGCTTGCCATTAGTGGATAATCTAAGGCATCATTACCACTTATTATGACTATATCTTTGCATTTAGAAGATATTTCAACACATCGCTCAACACAACCACTTGCTTCTTTTATGGCATAAATATTGTCTATATCGTTATATAGTGAAACCAATGTATCTGCTTGAAGATCGCTAGATGTTCGTGAAGGCACATTATAAGCCATAAGAGGAATATCTATACTATTTGCAATAGATTTAAAATGCTCATAAAGCCCTCTTTGGTTTGGCTTGTTGTAATAAGGACAAACACTAAGAACACCATTAGCACCTGCTTTTTGTGCGAATTTGGCAATTTCTATGGCTTCATTTGTGCAATTAGAGCCTGCACCTGCTAAAACCATGGTATTAGTATTTTTACAAACATTAATTGCAACTTCTATGCACTGCTTATGTTCGCTTGTGCTAAGTGTTGGACTCTCTCCGGTTGTGCCCGCTGGAATTACGCAGTTAATATTGCACTCAATTTGTCTGTTTATAAGCCTCTCATAAGCTTTAAAATCTACTTTACCATCTTTAAAAGGAGTAATTAAAGCAGTCATAGCTCCAATTGGTTTGTTGGTTTTGTTGTTCATTTTTTTACACTATCCTTTGATTACTGCCTCTATTATATAACAATTTTGCAAAAAACAATATTAATTATCTTTATTGTTTTGGTTTTTCATTTTTTAATATAATAGTGGTTGGATATTTTAAATATTCATTTGCCACTTTTTGAATAAATTTTGGTGTGATTGAATTGATGTTTTTTTCATAATTATATAATGAATTTATATTGTTTTTTATCAAGTATGAGCCAAAAGTATCGCTAAGGCTAGAAGCAGATTGTAGTGATAATACAAAATCTTTTTTATTGTTTTTTCTTATTTTATCTATTGTTTCTTGTTTGACGAGTGTTGTTTTGATGGCTTTGATGGCTTTAAAAAACTCATCTTTTATAATATTAGCATCTACATTAATATTTGCCTTTGCAAAAAATAAAAATACGCTCTCTTGCTCTAATTCCATATTATAAGCATAAAAAGATGTAGAAAGCTGTTTATCTTGCATTAGAGGCTTATATAATTTAGAGCTTTTTCCAGATGATAAAATCTCTCCAATCATATCAAGAGCCGCTTGTGTTTTTGCATTTGTTTTTGGCACTCTATATGCCACAATGAAAGATTCAACTCTTACATTCTTGTAATATATGGCATTTTTTTCGCTCTTTATTATTGGCTCTATCATATGGTTTCTTTTTGGTGGTTTAGGGTATTTGTTTTTTATATTTTTAAAATGCTTTTTAGCTAATTTAAAAACTTCATCTTTTGAAATATCGCCAGCTACCACCAAAATGGCATTGTTTGGAGAATAGTATCTATCGTGAAACTCTCTTATGTCTTTGATATTCCAGTGCTTTATATCTTCGCTAAAACCAATTGGCATCCAGTGATAAGAGCTGTATTCATATAAATTACTAAACATTTTAAAATACAAAAACCCATGAGGGTCGTTTTCTACTCTCATTTTTTGCTCTTGTAATACAACTTTTCTCTCTGTTTGGAATTCCGAATCTTTTAGCTTTAAATTAGCCATAAGCTCACTAAATAAATACAAAGATTTATCTAAATTTTTATTAGCGCATTTGATGTAATAATTCGTATAATCAAAACCAGTAGCTGCATTGTTTGAACCACCAAAACTATTTACGATCTTGTCAAACTCCCCTGCTTTTAGGTTTTTGGTTGATTTAAAATTAAGATGCTCTAACATATGAGCTATGCCACTTTTGCCCATAAATTCATCTTTTGAGCCAACTTTATAAAATATATTTACACTAACGACTTTTGTTTTGTCCCCATAAGGAACGGCTACAATTTGCAAGCCATTTTTTAGAGTTTTTTTATAATATTTTGGAATAAAGCTATTTTTTGTTTTAGCTTCCAAATTTAAACTACTACACATTATAAATGCTCCTATGAATAATATTGTTTTAAATGTTTTAATTTGTTTGAGAGTTCTCATTAACTATCCTTTATAAGTCTACACCAATTGCCTCAGATATATTACTAAAACCATCTTGTCTTAATAGCTTGGCTAAATTTTTATTTATATCGCTACATACACCAACACCCTCATATATTAAAGCAGTGTAAATTTGCACCAAAGAAGCACCAAGTCTTATTCGCCTGTATGCTTCATTGGCATTGCTTATACCGCCACAAGATATCAAAATTGTCTTTTTGTAATCAATGTTTGAAGCTATATATTCAAGCATATTTCGTGATTTTTCGCACAAGAGCTCACCACTTACCCCACCATTATCCAAGCAATCACTTGATAGTGAATAATCTATTGTGGTATTTGATATTATAATACCATCTACGCCTACTTTTATGGCGTTTTTGCACAAAGCAAGAGTGCTTTTTTTGCTCATATCAGGTGATATTTTTACAAGCACGGGTGAGTTTATATTATTTGTTTTTACAAAGTTAAATATATCTTTCAAAAAGTCTGCATTTTGTAAGTCTCTTAGCCCCTTTGTGTTTGGCGAGCTTATATTTATTGCAATATAATTGCTTTTATTATCAAATTTTTTTAATAAAAATTTATAATCTTTTGTGGCATCTCTTGTGGTTTTATTTTTGCCGATATTTATACCGATTGCTACATTATTTGTGTTTTTTATATTTTTGATATTGTTTAGAAAATATTTATATCCCAAATTGCTAAAACCCATGGAGTTTTGAAGTGATTTATCTTTAATTAGCCTAAAAATTCTAGGTTTGTCGTTTCCGTATTGCTCTTTTGGCGTAACTGTTCCAAACTCCAAAAAGCCAAATCCAAAATTTTGCAAAATATCTGCATAATCACAGCTTTTATCAAACCCAGCTGCTAAACCTATCGGGTTTTTAAACAACACTTGCGCCTCTTTTGTGTTAAATAGTTTTTGAGACAATGTTTTGTTTTCATAATTGTATAAGATATTAAACAATGGGTTAGCTATAAAAGATGTTTTTTTTAGCAAACACATCACAAAAGTATGCACTCTCTCGCAATCAAAGCAAAAAAGCACTCTTCGTATTATGTGTTTGTAGATAATATCGCTCATTAAGATAGCCCTTTTTTATGTAATTGCTGATATTCTTTTGAGTTTTTTAGCAAATTATTTTGAGTATCAAATGCTATAATCTCGCCATTTTTTAAAAGTGCAATCTTATATGCATTTTTAATGCTACTTAGACGATGAGCTATTATAAATACTAAGTTTTTTTCACCAAATTTATTTATTGAATTTATTATCAAAGATTCGCTTTTATTATCTAACGCACTTGTTGCTTCATCTAGTATCAAAACTTTTGGCTCTTTGTAAAAAGCTCTTGCTAAGGTTATTCGCTGTCTTTGACCGCCACTTAAATTTAGCCCAAACTCATCTAATATTGTATCAACGCCATTTTCTAACTTATCTACAAACTCATCACAATGTGCTTTTTTAAGAGCTTTCATTGCCTTTGCTCTATTTGGCTTTTTACCATAGGCTACATTGTTTAGAATGCTATCATTAAAAATATACACTCTTTGGGTTACAAAAGCAATAGAGTCTCTTAATGAGCTTATTTTAAAGTTTTTAATATCTTTGTCGTTTATTTTTATGCTACCACTATTGCTTTGATAAAATCTAAGAAGTAGCGACACCAAAGAGCTTTTACCGCTACCGCTATCTCCAACAAGTGCTATTATATTGTTTTTGCGTTTTTCATCAACGCTAACTTGCAAATTGACATTATTTAGGGCTAAATTATCTGCATATTTTAGTGAAACACCATCAAAACAAATGCTTTTTATGTCTTGTTTTATGTTTAATCTGCCGTCTTTTATGGTTGATTGTAGGTTGAAAAGTTCACCTATTCTCTCATGCGCAGCTAATGCATCTTGAAACGAATTATATGCACGAGATAGACGCTTTATTGGGGTATACAACAAAAACAAAGCCGTCAAAAACGAAAAAAATGCCCCAACACTCATCTCACCATCAATAACTTGCTTACCACCAACAATAATAACTCCAGCTACTGCAAATGAGCCAATAACTTCCATAAAAGGTGATACTATAAGATTAGTTTTAATACTTTTCATATTGATATGAAAAAACTCTAAATTATGCTCTTTAAACCTATCTACTTCGTATTTATTTGTGTGGTTTGCTTTTATAATTTCTATATTGTTAAATATCTCACTAAGCGAGGATAGTATTGTAGAGTTTTTCTCTTGCGATTTAAAAGAGAGCTTTTTCATTCTTTTAGCTAGCAATGATAGCGGATAAAGAGCAAGTGGCATAACAACCAAACCATAAAAAGCAAGCAATGGGTTTTGATATACTACAACCCCAATTAAGCCGACAATAACCAAACTCTCTTGAAAAAAAAGCGCTATGGTCTCAGATACGGCAGTTTTTATTCTGCTTATATCATTTGTAATACGGCTAATCATTTCTCCATTATGGTTTTGTTGAAAAAACGATAAATCTAAATCAACCATGTGGGTTAATAACTTATCTTGTATTTTTCTTAAAATATCCTCGCCGATATATGCAGTGTAGTATCCTTGCCAATATCTGCCAAGCCCTTTTGCACTATATAAAATAACTACCAAAAAAGGAAGATAAAAAAGCTTTTGTTCGTCTTTGTTTATAAATATTTCATCTAAAAGTGGCTGAATTACATAAGCTGTTCCACTCTCGCCTAATGCTACAAAGATAGCACCTACAATAACAAGAAATATCTGAAACTTATAGTTTGTGTAATGTGGTGCATAGTGTTTTATAAATTTAATCATTGCTAATTTTTGCCTCTTTTGATAGGTTATAAAAAAAGTTTTGAGCCTTCATATAGCCATCTATTGACCCACAATCGTATCTAACACCTTTAAATTTATAAGCTAATACTTTTTGTTTTTTTGCAAGCGAATTTAGTGCATCTGTTATTTGCAGTTCTCCACCTACTCCTATTTTTGTATGCTCTAACACATCAAAAATCTCATTTTTTAAAATATACCTGCCTATTATTGCAAGATTGCTCGGTGCTTCTTGCCTTGAAGGTTTTTCTACCATCTCATCAAGTAAAAAAACATTATCTTCTATTTGCTTACCAGATACTATTCCGTATTTATGCGAGTTTTTAAGTTCGATCTCTTCTACAGCCACAATGCAATAATTAGGGTATTTTTCATATACTTCTTTCATTTGTTTTAACACGCTATCATCTGCATTAAAACATAAATCATCAGCCAAAATAACACCAAAATCCTCGCTACCTACAAGCTCTTTGGCATTTAAAATAGCATCACCTAAACCTTGTATTTTTTTTTGCTTAATATAAGAGAATTTGCAATTATTTGAAATATTGTTTATGCTTTCTAACATATTTAATTCATTTTTCTTGTTTTTATCTTTGAGCAGTTTTTCTAATTCTTTGTATGGTTTAAAGTAGTTCTCTATTTGCACATCTTGTTGATTTGTAACAAAATTCATACTATCAAACCCACTATTATATGCCTCATTTACTCCATAGGCTATTATTGGCTTAGTGTTTATTGGCAACATAACTTTTGAGATTGTTTTTGTTATTGGCAAAAATCTTGTGCCATATCCTGCAACAGGAAACAAGCATTTTGTTAATGGTTTGCATATATTGCTCAAATATTATCCTTATTGATTATTTTTAGTCTTATTTTTTGCTCTTTTTCAAACAATAACGGATTATACACTAATTGTTTTTTATTTAATAATACATTAAAAATATTAAATTTATTTTGTTTTAACTATTTTGTTTTATTTGCATATTATAACAAGCTAAACTTTCAACACGAGTTCCAAAAGCAAATAAAAAGCTAAAAAATACCATAAAAAATGTATAAATTACAACTTGAATGCAAATTTAAGCTTACTTTAAGCAAATATATTGGATAATGGGAAAGCTGTATTTCTAACATTAATGTAAAAATAACAGGAATTATTGTGTTTGCTTTATGGCTTAAAAGCATATATTAGTTACTATGGCTACCTAAATTAACAAAGGATAATAAATGGGAATATGTTCGAAAAACAAATTAGAAAATGTAGATGAATCATTAAATGATTTAATATGCAAAATGAGTACGGCGGCCGCAAAGCTAAGCGATACAATACGAAATGGCGGGGAACTTGGTGGCGAAATAGGCGAAACAAACCAAGATGGTGACTCTCAAAAAGCTCTTGATGTAATAGCAGATGATTTATTTTATGATGCTTGTAAAGATAGCAAACAAGTAAGTGCTTATTATTCAGAAGAGCAAGAAAGCGAAGTAGACATTAACGCTGATGCACCATATATTGTTGCTATAGACCCACTTGATGGCTCTTCTAATATTGCTTCTAATGTTTCAATTGGAACAATTATTGCAATTTTTAAAACAAAAGCAAAAAACGATAATGGTATGCCTTTTAGCAGTGGTAGAGAGCAAGTTGCTTCTATGCTTGTTGTGTATGGTCCACAAACAACTGCTCTTGTAACAGCTGGTGCGGGTGCACATATGTATAGACTAAACACTAATAGTGGCAAATTTGAACTTGCACAAAAAGATTTAAAAATAGCTCCAAGCTATAATGAATTTGCAATCAATGCATCTAACCAAAGACATTGGCATAAAAATGTTAGCGAATACATAAAAGATGTAATGGCTGGTAAAGATGGTAAAAGAGGAGAAAACTTCAATATGAGATGGATTGCTTCTTTGATAGCTGATTTATCAAGAATCTTTAGTAGAGGTGGAGTTTTCTTGTATCCAAGCGATAAAAGAGAAGGTTATGAAAACGGAAGATTGAGACTAATTTATGAGGCATATCCTGTTGCTTTTATGGTGGAGCAAGCTGGTGGTATAGCCACTAATGGTCATAAGGATATATTAGATATTGAGCCAACAACAATTCATCAAAGAACTCCTTTGATATTTGGTTCTAAAAAAGAAGTAGAAGTTATTTTAGATTATTTTAAAAACTTCAAATAATAAATAAAACACAAATAAAAAGGTAGAAAATGTCAAAAAAACATCCAATAATGTCAATAACAGGCTCATCAGGAGCTGGAACTTCATTTGCGCAAAAAATATTTCATAATATTTGCGAAAAAGAAAATATAAAACCAGCAGAAATAGAAGGAGATGCTTTTCATAAATATGATAGAGCGGCTATGAAAGAACAATCTCAAAAAGAGTTAGAAAAAGGCAATCATCATTTTTCTCACTTTGGTTTAGATGCTAATATTCTAGACAAGCTAGAAGAAACTATGGCAAGCTATTCTAAAACAGGAACAGGTAAAACTAGAACTTACATACACAACGACGAAGAAGCAGAGCAATACGGTTGCCCTAGCGGGACTTTTACACCTTGGAGAGATTTAGACCCTGATAGCGATATGCTATTTTACGAAGGTTTGCATGGTGCTGTTGGGACTGATAGTGTAAATATAGCTCAATATGTAGATTTAAAATTAGGTATTGTTCCTATAATAAACCTTGAATGGATACAAAAAATATACAGAGATCACAATGCAAGAGGATATTCTCACGAGGCTATCACAGACACAATATTAAGAAGAATGCCTGATTATGTTAATGTTATTTGTCCTCAATTTAAACTAACAGATATAAACTTCCAAAGAGCGCCAGTAGTAGATACTTCATACCCATTTGATGCAACAAGTGTGCCAGGACCTAGCGAGAGTATCGTTATCATCTCATTTAAAGATGCTAAAAATGTAGATTTCCCATATTTGCTTAGCTTAATACATGAAAGTTATATGACAAATGCTAATACATTGGTTGTTCCTGGTGGTAAATTTGAACTTGCATTAGAGCTTATACTAACTCCAATGCTTTCAAAAATGATATCTGAGAGTAAAAAGCTTAGAGATTAGGGTTTAAACTAAAACTAAAAAATACAAAGGAAAAAAATGAAAAATACAAATGAATTAAAAAATATGGCTAATGCTATTAGATTTTTGGCAATTGATGCTGTAAATAAAGCTTCTTCGGGTCACCCTGGTATGCCTATGGGTATGGCAGATGTTGCTACTGTTCTTTTTAGCGAGCACATCAACATAAACCCAGATAATCCTAAATGGCCAAACAGAGATAGATTTATTCTATCGGCTGGACATGGTTCTATGCTACATTATGCATTAAACTTTTTAGTTGGATACAAAGATATAAGCATTGAGGACATTAAAAACTTCAGACAACTAAACTCCGTAACTATGGGTCACCCAGAATATGGTCACACATTAGGAGTTGAGACAACAACTGGTCCATTAGGTCAAGGTCTTAGCACTGCTGTTGGTATGGCAGTTGCGCAAAAATACTTTGCTACTAGATTTGGCAAAAACTTAGTAGATCATTACACTTATGTAATATCTGGTGATGGTTGTTTGGCAGAAGGTATATCGCAAGAAGCCATAGATATGGCAGGACACCTGAAACTAAGCAAATTAATTTTGTTTTGGGATGATAATGAAATTTCAATCGATGGTCACACTTCTGTTTCTACTTCTACAAACCAAATTGCCAGATTTAAAGCGTCTAATTGGAATACAATCAAAATTGATGGACACAATTACGAAGAAATTAACGAAGCAATAATAAAAGCAAAAAAATCTACAAAACCAACATTGATAGCTTGTAAAACACAAATTGGTTTTGGCTCACCTAACTTAGCTGGAACTCACGATGTTCACGGTGCCCCACTAGGCGAAGAAGAAGCAAATGCTACAAGAAAAGCTCTAGGATGGAGCCATAAGCCATTTGAGATACCAAATGATATTATCAAATCTTGGGAGTGCGTAAAAGAACGAGGTATTAAGGCATATAATGCTTGGAATGATGAGCTAAACAACTCTCCTAAAAAGAAAAAATTTGAAGAAACTTTCAAAAAAGATTTAAGCTCTCTTAATAGAGTTATAAGCTCGTTCAAAAAAGAAGTAATTGCTAACAACACAAAAGTAGCAACAAGAAAAGCAAGCCAAATGGCGCTTGAAGCTATTACTAAAAAGTTTAACTTTATAGTTGGCGGTAGTGCTGACCTTACAGGCTCTAACTTAACAAAAACGCCTTATACTGCCTCTATCACAAGAACAAACTTCAAAGGTAGATATTTACACTACGGAATTAGAGAACATGTAATGGGTGCTATGATGAATGGTCTTAGTCTTTATGGTGGTATTATTCCTTATGGTGGAACATTCTTAATCTTTAGTGACTTCATGAAAGGCTCTATTAGATTATCTGCTCTAATGAAACAAAGAGTTATTTATGTATTAACTCATGATAGTATAGGTTTAGGAGAGGATGGTCCAACTCACCAACCAATAGAGCAAGTTGCAACATTAAGAGCTACACCAAATATCAATGTTTATAGACCATGTGATGTTGTAGAAACTGCTGAGGCTTGGGAATGTGCTTTAATGAGCGAAAACACTCCATCTGCATTGGCATTATCAAGACAAGGTTTACCGCTTGTTAGATTTGATAAAAAAACAAAAGAAAACAAAGTAGCTTTGGGTGCTTATAAACTAAAAAATATTAAAAACCCAGATATTACTTTATTAGCTAGTGGTTCAGAAGTTGAATTAGCTTTAAAATCAGCTCAAGAGTTGGCAAACGACGGAATAAAAGCAGAGGTTGTGTCTTTCCCTTGTTTTGAAAAATTTAATGCTCAAAGCAAAGAATATCAAGATGATGTTTTAGGAAACGCTCCAAGAATAGCAATAGAAGCAATGACTGGCTTTGGATGGCATCAATACTTAGATAGAAGTGATGTGTTTATTGGTATGACTGATACTTTTGGTGCAAGTGCTCCAATAGATGATTTATATAAACACTTCAACATTACTACTGAAAATATTGTAACTACTGCTAAAAAGTTAATAAAATAAAAGCATATTTAAAAAGTAAGCAAAAAGTAAGCAAAAAAAATATAAAATCATAAAGCAAATTAAATAAATAAATATAAAAGGATAAAAAATGTTAATTTCATTAAAACAATTATTAGACCACGCAGCGGAAAACTCTTATGGTGTTCCAGCGTTTAACATAAACAATATGGAGCAAATTCACTCTATTATGGATGCAGCTAAAAAATGTGATAGCCCTGTAATACTTCAAGCATCAGCAGGTGCAAGAAAATATGCAGGAGAAGAATTTTTAAGAAAAATGGTTGAGGCAGCTGTTGAAGCCAACCCAGATATTCCTGTGGTTTTACATCAAGATCATGGTTCTTGCCCAGCAGTTTGTCAACAAAGTATGAGAAGTGGTTTTACTTCTGTAATGATGGACGGATCTCTAAGAGAAGATGGTAAAACTCCAGCAAGTTATGAATACAATGTAGATGTTACAAAAACAGTAGTAGATATGGCTCATGCTATTGGTGTGAGTGTTGAGGGAGAGTTAGGATGTCTAGGTTCGTTAGAAACTGGTGAAGCTGGTGAAGAAGATGGTGTTGGTGCAGTTGGTAAATTAAGCCACGATCAAATGCTTACAGACCCTGATGAAGCCTTGGATTTTGTAAAGAAAACTGGTGTTGATGCATTGGCTGTTGCTATTGGAACAAGTCATGGTGCATATAAATTTACAAAAGAGCCAGGTGACGATGTATTAGATATTAAAAGAATTAAAGCAATTTCTGAGAAAATACCTAACACTCATATTGTAATGCATGGTTCTTCTTCTGTTCCACAAGAATGGTTGAAAATCATCAGAGAAAATGGTGGCGATATAGCAAATACTTATGGTGTTCCAGTTGATAAAATTGTAGAAGGCATTAAAAATGGTGCTAGAAAAGTAAATATTGATACAGATTTAAGACTTGCAATGACTGGTGCTATTAGAAGACTTTGTACACAAAACCCAGGTGAGTTTGACCCAAGAAAACTATTTGCAGCAGCAAAAGAAGCAGCTCAAGGTATATGTGAAGATAGATTTGAAGCATTTGGATGTGCTGGTCAAGCAAGCAAAATAAAAGCAAAATCTCTACAATTTTATGTAGATATGTATGCTAACCAAAAATAATTAGCATCTAAATAATTTAACAAGCATTTAAGCCTTTTGGCTTGGGTGCTTAATTGCATCAAAAACTCAAAAACACTATGAAATCTTTTTTAACTAATTATAAATCATATAAAGCTCATATTGACAATCTCAAATAACGATTATTATAATTATTTAAACAAGGTAAAGGCTATAAAATGGATTTAAAAGCATTGATTTTTGATGTAGATGGAACTTTGGCGGACACAGAAAGACTACACTTAGAGGCATTTAATTATGCATTTAGAGCAAAAGGATTAGGTGTCAACAAATGGTGCTGGAATGATGAGCTATACACACGACTTCTTGAAGTATCAGGAGGCAAAGAGAGAATTGCAAAACATGCTAGCAATATAAATGAGAGCTTAAGCGATGAGCTAATAAAAGAGCTTCACGCTATAAAAACGCAAAACTATGCTGATTGTGTGGCAAAAGGTGCTCTAAAACTACGAGATGGTGTAGAAGAGCTAATACAAGAAGCATATGATAAAAAATATAAAATTGCAATTGCAACAACTACCACGCCAGATAATATAAGTGCCCTACTAAGCTATAATCTAGGCTCTAATTGGGAGAGTTTTTTTGATGTTATAGAAGATGGGCATAGCGCACCTATCAAAAAGCCACATCCGCAAGTTTATCTGCAAGCTTTGGAGAGATTAGGCGTAGATGCATCTCAAGCAATAGCTTTTGAGGATTCTATCAATGGAATAAAAGCCACAACTCAAGCAAACATAAAGACAATTATAACACCTACAATATACACAAAGGCGCATGATTTTGGCAATGCATTTATGGTTGTTGATAATTTATCAGATATAAATATAGAAAAACTAAAATCGCTCTAAAAAATACAACAAATAAAAGGAATAAAAAATGAATACATATGATTACAAAGGTATTGTATTTGATTTAGATGGCACTTTGATTCAAACATGTGAAGAGATAGCAGATGGGCTAAACGATACACTAAAAGATATGAACTTGCCAACTATTAAAAATGAGTTAGTATGTACATGGATTGGACTTGGGACTAAAACATTGTTTTTGGAAGCTCTATCTTACATAAAGGGCGATAGCATAAGCGATATAGAAAAATCAGATTATTTTGATGATGGATATACGATATTTAAAAAGCATTACGACGCAAGATGTGCAACAAAGGGTATGCCCTATGATGGCGTAAAAGAAGTGCTAGTAGAGCTAAGAGAAAAAGGGTTGAAATTAGCCGTAATGACCAATAAAGAAGGTAGATTTACTAATAAAGTATTGGAGCTTCACGATATGACAAAAATGTTTGATTGTATTGTAAGTGGTGATACATTAGATGTTAAAAAACCTAACCCAAAGGGGCTGGGCTATATATCTGAGCAAATGGGTGTGGATGTAAGTAATTTATTGTTTGTAGGTGATTCATCTATTGATATCAAAACAGCAAGAAATGCAAATATAGATGTATGGGTTTTAACCTACGGCTATAATATGGGGCAAGATATTAGAGAAAACAACCCCGATAAGGTATTTGATAGTTTTAGGGATATAATAAAATAATCTATTTAATTTGCCTATATTTGCTATATTGAGCTAATGCTGATTATTTTATAATAGCGTTTTTGCTATCTACTTGTACAACCTTAGGTGTATGGCTTTTAGCGCTCTCATACGGCATTGCCCCATACGCTACAATGATAATCAAATCATTAACCTGAGCCTTTCTTGCCCCTGCACCATTTATGCATATAACTCCACTACCTCGTGGCTCTTTTATTGCATATGTTGTAAATCTCTCACCATTATTTATGTTTAAAACATCTACTTTTTGATTAGGCAAAATCCCACTAGCTTCTAAAAGATCTTCGTCTATACCAATAGATCCATTATAATCAAGATTGCTCTGTGTTACTTTTGCTCTGTGTATTTTAGCTTGCATTACTTCAATTAGCATATATAACCCTCTTATTTTAAAGCTAATTTCTGCGCTTGGTTTTCATCTATTTCATCACTATCGTATTTTACCACTAACAGTTTTTCGCTATTATTTATATACCAATCCTTACACCAAGAATAACCATCTAAATGTGAGTATTTTGATATATCTAGTGTACTAATATCCATATATAGATTTTTATTTTTTGCAGGTTTATCTAAAAAGTAAATAAACACTAACCAAAGAATACAAACAAATACAATGATAAGAGAGAGCAAAAATATATGCTCATAATAAGCAACAAATGCCATTCCAATAATTGCGCCTAAGAATGTTCCTAAATACCCACAAGAGTTAAAGAAACCTAAAACCTTACCCCTATTAGAAGTCTTTATGTATTTTGTAACCAAAGATTGCATAATTGGCTCATGAGTATTGAACCCTATAAAAAACACTAAAACACCCATAATAAACAAAGATACATCCCAACTAAATGCTATCAATCCAAAAGATGCTCCAAAACATAAAATACCAAACGCTAAAACTTGTTTAAATTTGAATTTTGCTTCTGCTAAAAACGCTCCACCACCCATAGAGAAAATGCCCAAAAATATAGCAGGAACATATATTTTCCACAACTCTACTATCTCCCAATGAAAATTTTTAGTTAAAACTATTGGAATAATTACAAAATACATACTCAAAAATAATTTTTGTAAAAAGTTAGTAAGAGACATTATCAAAACATTTGAGCTTAGTGCTTCTTTTAGGCTTTGGTTTGCGTTTTTATACGAGTGTTGTACGCTTGGTGGGTTTGGAGTGTAAGCAAACAAAATATACAAAGAAACAACCCCAAGAGCAGCTGTGAGCAAAAATAATGAGCTAACACTAAAATAATGCGCATAAAATGGAGATACAAACATAGCCACCATAAAAGATAGTGCAATAAATGAGCCTATGGTTGCCATAGATTTTGCTCTTTGCTCTTCTTTTACTAAATCACTCACAAATGCCATTATTGAGCTAGATATTGCGCCAAGACCTTGCAAGAATCTACCCAATATAAAGGTGTAAATATCGTCTGCATAAAAACAAACAAAAGAGCCTATTATAAATATCAAAATACCTAATGCTATTATTTTTTTTCTGCCAAATTTATCACTTGCCATTCCAAAAGGTATTTGAAAAGCCATTTGAGATATAGCATAAACACCAACTGCTAACCCCAAAAGCACTGCTGAGTCCTCGTTGAATTTTAGAACATAAATTGATACAACAGGCAATATTACAAATAATCCAAAAAATCTTAGAGAAATAATTAAACCTAATGGCAAAATTGATTTAAGCATAAATAAGCCTTTGTTTAAATAAAATTAAAAATATTTAGTGCTAATTATACTCTAAAAAAGCTTGTAATAGTTTGGCTTTTATGCACTTTTGAATTTTATATTTATAAATTCTCAAATAAATCTAAATATTTTTATTATTTTTTGCATTTTATGGTAAAATATATCTTTAATGTCCTTGCTGTTACAACAATAACACAAGAATACTATAAAATAAGGAGATTTTGTGAGCAAACCAAAAAACACGTTGGAAGAATTTAATAAATTATGGATAGAATTTAATGAAAAATTAGAATTTGAAGGACTAACCTTGTATGGTTTTTCAAGTAAATATGGGAAAGAAGGCACACATGAAGAGTGCGATCTTAGAAGAATTTATGACGGGCTAAAAAAGCACAAAAATAGATTTGGTAAATCAAAAGCTATTCGACAAAGCACTATTGACAAATTTAAACGATATATGGAATTTTTAAATAGCAATACATAAAAAACCTTTGCAGTTTTTGATGATTAGAATTTTAGAAACTTACAAATTATCCATTCATGCGCATTATAGCGGGCTCTCAAAGTAGCATCAAATGCTACTATTCTAAAACAAAATAGCAAAAAATCTAACACATTGGCAAAAAATCAAAACAAACAAGATAGCAAAAAGCTAAAAGAGCAAAAGCCTCACATATACAAAGACAAAAACAAATGGGCTTGGTGGGAAGATGATGTTTTGGTGTTTAATATACTAGGCAAACCATCATCTAAAATTACAAAAATAGGCAAGCCTTTTGGCAATCAGCTCAAAATATCAGTTGCCGCAGCACCCATAAACGGCAAAGCAACAGATCATTTAGTCAAATTTTTAGCGAGTGAGTTTGGTGTAAAAATAAAAGACATAGAGGTTGTTTTTGGCAGAATGAATGTAAATAAACAATTAAGAATAAATTGCCCTAACAAACTACCAAGCGTATTTAGTAAAATAACAAAAAAGGCATAATTTACATCTATTATACTATGCTTAGTGATTAGTTTTAGAGTATTTTTTTGATTTTGCTTGCGATAGTTTTTGCATCTATCCCTAAGCTTGTTTCTACCTCTTTGCTATCGCCATGTGTTATAAATTTATCTTCATACTCGAAACTAATAACTCTAACATTTAAATTATTATCACTAATAAACTCCATTAAAGCTGCGCCTACTCCGCCTATTTTTGCACTATTGCTAAACACAAACCATTTGTTGCATTTTTTAGATAAATCAAGCAGAAAATCTTTATCTAATGGTTTTACAAATCTCAAATCTACAAGATTAAATTCCCCTCCCAAAATCTCACCAACATCATAGGCAAGCTCTACCCCCTTGCCATAGCCTATCAATGCTATTTTTTGCTTATTTAAATCTACACTTTTTTTGCATTCATTTAGCCATACGCTTTTTGCAAAAACAAATTTGCTATGCTTAAATGGCAATTGTTTAAAATTACCTCTTGGATACCTAAAAGCACACACGCCCTTGTAATGATATGCAAACTCTACACAATCAACAAGCCCCTCATTAGAGCAAGGTGCAAACAATACCATATTCGGCAGAGCTCTTAAAAAAGATATATCAAATGCGCCTTGATGTGTTTCGCCATCTGCACCGACTATGCCGGCTCTATCTATTGCAAAAACTACATTTAGATTTGAAATTGCAATATCGTGAATTATTTGATCATATGCTCTTTGCAAAAAAGTAGAATAAATTGCAATAAATGGTTTAAAGCCTTCTTTTGCCATAGCACCCATAGAAGTAACTGCATGTTGTTCTGCTATTGCAACATCCCAAAAACGATCAGGAATACAAGACATAAGATTGTCAATTCCTGTTCCAACAGGCATCGCAGCTGATACACCTACAACATTTTTGTATTTTTTTGCAAGCTTCAACAAAGCACTTGAAAACACACTTGTGGCATCTTTTTGCATTATTGCGTTTTTTATATTGCCTTTTGCAATTTGTTTGTTTTGCTCTTGCTTTTGTTTGATATTGCTAACAATTGGCTCTCCTGTTGCAATATCAAAAGCACCTACTCCATGCCAGCTCTCAAAATTACCCTCTGCAATCTTGTAGCCTTTGCCTTTTAATGTTTTTGCATGCACAATAACTGGCTTTTGTAACTCTTTTGCAATAGTTAGCACTTTTATTATCTCATCAATATTATGCCCATCTATGGGGCCAATATAATCAATACCTAACTCTTCAAACAATATACCCGGGGTGATTAGTTTTAGACTCTCTTCAAATTTTTGCGCTAAATATATAAATGTGTTTGAGAAATATCTTTTTAAAACAAAATCAACTTTCTTTCTTATGCCTTGATAGAGTGAACCTGCTAATATTTTGCTTAGGTATTTTGATATTGCTCCAATTGGTTTTGATATGCTCATTTCATTATCATTTAAAACAATAACTATTGGTAATTTTAAATCCCCTATTTCATTTAGAGCTTCATATACCATACCAGCACTCATAGAGCCATCGCCTATCATAACAACTGGTGTTAGTTTTTTGTTTTTTAGCCTAAAAGCTTTTGCGCAACCTGCCGCCAAAGACAAAGATGTTGAGCTATGCCCTGCTACAAAAGAGTCATATTTGCTCTCATTTGGGTTTGTAAATCCAGATATTCCTCCATATACTCGCAAATTATCAAACCTATCCCATCTATCAGTTAGCAATTTATGCGCATAAGCTTGATGAGAAACATCAAAAATAAATGGCTCTTTATTTACATCAAAAACCTTATGCATACCAATAATAAGATCAACCGCCCCAAGAGGCGAGCTTAAATGTCCGCCTGTTTTTGATACAGTATTTATTATTTTATCTCTAATCTTGAAAGCAATATCTTCTAATTGTTTAGTGTTTTTATTTTTAATGTCAAATTGCATAAGATACTAACTTAGTGTGCTTATGAGGGTTTTTAGCTCTTTTAATACAATTTTATTTTGTTTTTTAGTGCCTATTGTTATTCGTATCGCATTTGGTTTGTAATAGCTTATATCTCGTATAATAATGCCTTTTTTAAGTAACTCTTGACATATAAAAGTTGCTATATTTTGTGTTTTATAATTTTTACTATCAAATATAAAAACTATAAAATTAGTATATGAGTTGATAAAAGATATATCATTATCATTTGCAAATTTTTCGTATTTTTTCATTTGTTGGAAGTTTTTTGATATGCTTTTTTGGACAAATTTTTTATCTTTTAGGGCGCAAATTGCAGATGATAAAGATAGAGTTGTTATATTAAATGGTGGGCGTATTTTATAAAGGCTTGATATTATCTCTTTGGTGCTAATGCCATAACCTACCCTCATACCGCCAAGAGCGTATGATTTAGAAAATGTATTTAAACTCAATACATTATTGTATTTTTTTATAATTTTTTTAGGCTCTATTTGTTTTTTTGCATCTTTAAAAGTGGCATAGTCATTGTATGCCAAATCTAAAACAACCAATGTGTCATCATCGATTTTGTCTAAAAAACTTGCAACTTCTTTTGCTCCTACACACTCGCCAAGTGGGTTATTTGGCAGACATAAAAATATAATATCTATTTTATTTTTTGTATTAAGGTTTTTTTTGTATATTTCATAAAATTCATCTAATTTATGCTCATTAGATGGGGTTTTTATTACATTACAACCTATTTGCTTGGCATATATTTCATACATTGCAAAAGTAGTTTTAGATATAAGTATATTGCTACCTTCTTTGCATTTTGCATTTATTGCAAAAAATATAATCTGATCACTGCCTGCACCTATAATTATATTCTCTTGTGCGACATTATGTTTTTTTGCCAATAATCTTTTTAGCTCGCTCATACTATCGTCTGGGTATCTATATGCATTTATGGCACTATCTTTAATTGCTTTTTGGACTTTTTTGTTTGTTTTATATGGATTTTCATTTGATGCAAGTTTTATGATATCTTTGCTTTTGATGCCATATTTCTTTATTACAAGCTCTATTGGTTTGCCAGCTTCATATACAGAAATATTTTTTAATGCTTTGTTGAATTTCATACAATAATCATACCCAAAAAGCAATAAGAACACTCTAATGTAAAATTGCTAAAACTCTAAAATAAAGCCCCTATCAAACCCACTATAATCTTTATAAAAACTAATGCTTTTATGGCTTATGTCTTTCACAAAATCATTTACCAGCTCTTTTTGATCATAACCAATCTCGCATAGCAAAAATCTAATATTTCTTTTTTGGCATTGTTTTATTAGAGCAAAAATAATATCACATCCATCATTGCCACCAAATAATGCTAATTTTGGCTCATATTGAACATTTTTGGGCAATGCATAGTCATCTTTTATGTAAGGTGGGTTAGATATGCATATATCAAAGCTTATGCTCTCATCTATACCATCAAATAAATCGCTTTTGATTATCCTAACATCATCACCAACTTGCAAATTACAAGCATTTTTTACACTAAGCTTAATAGCTTTTTTGCTTATATCACTAAGAGTTGTATTTAGATGTTTTATTTGTTTTTTTAGACAAATCCCCAATATTCCGCTACCACAACACATATCTATTGCATTGTTTAGATCGTGCTTTTTTATAATATCCACTGCTAACCCTAAAAGTATTTCACTCTCGCTTCTTGGTATTAGCACACCTTTTTTTATGCAAAAATTATATTCATAAAAAAACACCTCTTTTGTAATGTATTCATATGGGAAATGCTTTGCTCTTTTTTGGGCAAATTTTTTGATTTTTTTTATTATATTTTTATCTTCTATCTCATCATCGTAGTTTTTTAAAATATTGGTATTATCAGTTTTTGATATAAAAGCTAAATAATTAATAATCTCTTTTTGAGATGAAGAGGTAGCGTGTGCTATTTTTTTGGAATATTTGCACACAACTTGCTTGTAAGTCATATAGGCAAACTAATTATAAAATGTTTTATAAGAAATAATGCACAATATTATAATATTTAAAATTAATAAATAGTTTTTATAAGAGTCAATATGCACTATGTCTTTTAGCTTTAAACCTACATAAACGCCAACTAACGAGCCTATGGTTATTATGCTAGCCTCGTATAGCTCTATGTTTCCTATTTGATAGTGAGATATAACCCCACCAAGTGAGCCAAACATTATAAAGGCCAAAGAGAGTGTGGATGATTTTTTTAGATCATATCTCAAATACAAATGAGCAAAAGGAATAATCAACAATCCTCCGCCAACACCAATAGAAGCGCCCAAAGCCCCAACAAACATACCAAAGAAAAATATAATCAAATATATAAAAATACTCTTTATCTCTCGTTGTGGTAGCTTTTGATCATCATTGTTTTCTCTTTTTGTTATTAGCGAATAAATAGAATAAAGTAATATGCCCATAAATAGCATTTTGAGATAAATTGTTGGTATAAACATAATGCTATAAGCACCTAAGTTACCACCGATAAAACCACCAACACCAATAATTGCCAACACTTTTAAAATATCATCATACTTTTTAAAATGCAAATAAGTGCCATACACAGATGCTAAAAACATTTGAAAAACAGCTATACCAATAGCGCTTTTAAATGTATAATCCAACAGCAAAAGCAAAGGGGTTAGCAAAATACCACCCCCTATTCCCATAAAGCCACTAAGAAGCCCTACCAAAACACCTATTGATGATAATAAAATAACTTCCATAAAATTTATCCCTTCTTTTTGCTAGTCATTGTGTTATCACTATAATTATATTTGGCATTTATTGATGAGTGTTTTAGTGTAATATTATTTTCTTTTAGGTCTTTTTTGATTGCATTTAACTCTTGTATTATTTGCATAAATGATTCTTTGTCAACATCAGGTAATTTATTATGATCAAATTGATTTACTCTCTTATTTTTTCTAACTACAATCCGCGCAGGAACTCCAACAGCAGTTGAGTGTGGTGGGACATCTTTGATAACTACAGAATTGGCTCCTATTTTAGAGTTTTCGCCAATTGTAATATTTCCTAAAACTTTTGCTCCGGCCCCTATTACGCATCCATTTTTTATTGTTGGGTGTCTTTTGCCTTTGTTTAGGCTAACCCCACCTAATGTGGCACCTTGATAAATTAAAACATTGTCTTCTATAATTGCAGTTTGCCCTATAACCACACCAAAACCATGGTCTATAAACACACAATTGCCAATGCTACAAGCTGGATGTATATCTATATTGGTGATTATTTGCACAATGCCACTTAACATTCTTGCAATAATTCTAAAACCCCTGTTGTATATTCTATTAGATATTCTATAAGTAACAATAGCTAAAACACCTGGGTGATTGAACAAAAACTCAAATTTAGACTCAAATGATGGGTCATCTTTTTTGACACATCTAAAATCATTTTTAATCTGCCACCATAGAGATTTTGGCTTATTATTCTCTTTTGTTGTAGCTGTTTGTTTATTTTGCATAATGCCTCTACTATACTCTTGCTCGCTATAAGTGTTATTTGTTCTCAAGCCACAATCTAATAGTGCTTTCATCTGGTGTGCCACCACTATGAACAATCTCGTCATCTATAATAACAGCTGGAGTTGACATAACGCCTAAGTCCATAATCTCCATTGCATCTTGCACTTTTTGCAAATTTGCATCAATATTTAACTCTTTGCAAATTGACTCTAAAAGCTCATATGTTTTTGTGCAACCTTTACAGCCCGTTCCTAATACTTTGATATCCATTTCACTCTCCTCTTATAGAAATAAATTAAACAATACGCCTACAATCATTATAGAAATTGACACTATGGCAACAAACAAAGCCAAAGCCTTCCAATGCATTGCTTGTTTTAAAATCATCAGCTCTGGCAGTGATATTGCTGCTACACTCATCATAAACGCCAAAGTTGTTCCAGTGGCAACACCTTTTAAAAGCATGGCCTCTACTAATGGTATTATACCAACTTCATCAGAATAAAGAGGCACACCAACGGCTACTGCCATAGGAACTGCAAATATATTATCACTACTAAGGCTAGTTGCCCAATCATTAGGAAAATATCCATGAAACAATGCACCAACTCCAACACCCAAAAACACCCATTTGTATATATCTTTTATTATTTGTTTAGATTCATTTATTGCATAATTATGCATAACACCAAAGCTTGCTTTTTCTTGCGGGCTTGCACTGCGTATTGGTTTTGCATTTTTGATAGCTTCGTAGTTTAGAATATATTTCTCAACTCCGGCTTTTTGCATAATAATACCACCAAAAAACGCTATGGTAGCTCCTGCTAAAACAAACATTATTGTCGCTTTAAAACCAACAATACCAAATAAAATAATAACGGCAATTTCATTTATCATAGGGCTTGCTATCAAAAAAGTAAAAACCACACAAAGCGGTATGCCCGCTCTTAAAAACCCCAAAAACAAAGGTATAGAAGAGCAAGAGCAAAAAGGCGTAACAGAGCCTAAAATAATGGCTAAAATCTGAGATACAAATTTTGATTTGCCTTTTAAATAATCTCTAACCTTTTCAGGCGATATATTAAACCTAAGTAACCCCATAAAGTAGATAATAATAGCTAACATAAAAAATATTTTTGCAATATCCATTACAAAAAACTGAACTACGCTACCAATTTGCGCATCTTGATTTAGAGCTAAAATATCATAAGCAACGAAGTTTCCTAAATTCTCAAACACTCTTTATCCCTTTTAATTGTATGCAATAATATCTTATTTTAGATAAATTATGCAATTGTTTTGTATTTTTATCTTGCCTTGCATTTCATATTCTAAAACTTCATTTGGGTATTTTAAAAGGGCATCTTCATAGCTTGGAGTGGTTTTAAAAAACTCATCTATGCTATTTATTTTTTTATTTGATTTATCTTTGATACCAAACATAAAGCAGATATTAGATATAAAATTATCTATATCATAAATTGCTTTAGCCTTATTGTCTGCTAAAAGATCATTTGTTCCTTTGCTCTCGTTTAATCTATGAGTCAGGGCATATATATCTTTTTGCATATTTAATGCATACGATGCAGAATGTAATGTTCCGCTTTTACGATCTGCTTCGCCGACAATTAAAGCCTCGCCTAAGGCTACTACAATTTCATTTCTGGCTACAAAATCATATGCACGAGGCTTATGATTTATATCAAACTGGCTAATAATTAGCCCTTCATTTGCAATTTGAGCGAGTAGTTTTTTATTCGTTGCAGGATATAAATAATCAAGCGAGGATGCTAAAACTACAATAGTATTATTAGCACCTGCATTTAAAGAAGCGATAGCATCTACACCCATTGCCCCACCACTTACAATGCATACTCCGCTATTGCTAAGAGATGAGCTTATAGATGCTATTGCATTTTTAGTATATTGGCTTGGCTTTCTTGTGCCGACAATAGATATTTTTGGTTTATTTAAAAGATCCAAATTGCCCATATAATAAAGCTCTTTTGGATATTTTTTCATAGCATCAAGCTCTTTTATATGGCTGATGAGTCTATGTGTTTTTGGGAGTTTATTCAATTTGTTTTAATTGTGTTTATTTTGATGTTTTGCAATAAACCTTTAAGGGCTTATTTATTATCTACCCTAAAAGCATAGATTGGCAATTAAAGAAAAAATTTAAAATATAAGATTATTTTTCTTTAATAACTTTTTGATTTTTTATCCAAGGCATCATAGCTCTAAGCTCTCTACCTGTTTTTTCTATTGGGTGATTAAAAATATTTTTTCTTGTTGCTTTTAATCTCGGATAACCGCTTTGACCTTCTAATATAAAGTCTTTAGCAAATTCTCCGTTTTGTATTCGTGATAGTATTTCTTTCATAGCTTTTTTTGTCTCATTGGTAATAACTTTTGGACCGCTAACAATATCGCCATATTCTGCTGTGTTAGAGATTGAATATCTCATATCTGCTATACCACCTTCATACATAAGATCAATAATCAACTTCATCTCATGTAAGCATTCAAAATATGCCATCTCAGCTGGGTATCCAGCTTCTGTTAATGTCTCAAACCCAGCTTGAACTAACGCACTAAGCCCGCCACATAATACAGCTTGCTCGCCAAATAGGTCTGTTTCTGTTTCATCTTTAAAAGTAGTTTCTATAATTCCACTTCTACCACCACCAATAGCACTCGCATATGAAAGAGCTAATTCTTTTGATGAGTTAGATGGGTCTTGGTGGATGGCAATTAAATCAGGAATACCCCCACCTTTTATAAATTCGCTCCTAACAGTGTGTCCTGGTGCTTTTGGCGCAACCATAATAACATTTATATCTTCTCTAGCTTCAATAAGTCCAAAATGAATATTAAACCCATGCCCAAATGCAATAGTGTTCCCTTTGCTCAAATTTGGAGCTATTTCATTGTTGTAAACTTCTTTTTGGCTTTCATCTGGAAGTAAAATCATTACCAAATCAGCTTGTTTTGTAGCATCGCTAACGCTTAACACATTAAAGCCCATTTCTTTTGCCATTTTGTAAGAGGCACCACCTTCTCTAAGCCCAACAACAACATCTACGCCACTGTCTTTTAAGTTTAGAGCATGTGCATGACCTTGCGAGCCAAATCCAATAATTGCTACTTTTGTTTTTTTGATTATTGATAAATTACAATCTTTATCGTAATATACATTTAATTTCATATTTATTCCTTTTTTTTAATTGCTTGTTTTTGACTTATTTATGTGATTTATTTATGTTAAAAGCAGCAGATGTTACTTGTTTTCTATCTACAATATAAGGAATAAGAGCCATGGCTCTTGCTCTTTTGATTGCTTTTGATACTTGCTCTTGATATTTTTTAGAAGTGCCTGTTAGTCTTCTTGGCATTATTTTGCCTCTCTCACTCATACTCATTGATATTAAACCTAAATCTTTGTAGTCTATTGTGCCTATTTTCATTGCACTATATTTGCAATATTTTTTTGTGTATTTTTTTGTGTATTTTTTTGTAGGTATTGTTTTTGTTTCCATTATATTATCCTTTGTGTGTATATTTTATTTAATGTCTAAAATGGTATTTCATCATCATCAATATCTATTGATGGCAACTCTTCTTTTTTTGGTTCTTGAGGAGCAGTATTGGGTTTGTGCTGCTCATAAGTATTTTGAGGAGTAGAGGTATTAGAATGCTCTTGTGGGTTGCTCCCACCTTTGTTGTCTAAAAATTTAAAATTCTCTACTCTTAATGTGTGCCTGCTTCTTTTCGTGCCTGTATTTTTGTCATCCCATTGCTCAAGGATAAGCCTTCCTTCAAGCATAACTTTGCTACCTTTTTTCAAATATTGGTGCATAATTTCAGCTGGCTTGCCAAAAGAACTAAAATCTAAAAAACAAGTCTCTTCCCTATCGCCATATTTATAACTTGTAGCAATAGAGCTGTTAGCTATAGCTGTGCCACTTGGTATATGTCTTAGCTCTATATCTCTTGTGAGATGACCTATCATTATTACTTTGTTATACATTTTATTTTACTTCTTGTGCTTGCTCAGGTTGAGCATCTTTACTTTCGCCTTTATTTGCATATGGTTTTGAAACTTCTTTTTTTTGCTCTTTTTTTGGAGGCTTAATCTCTATTTGACCTTTTTTTGCCATTTCACTTCTTGTATTCCAATGCTCTATTTCACCTTTTGTTTCATATTTAATAAAAATAAATCTAATAAGATCTTCATCTATTCTATTAAGCCTATTAAGCTCTTCTATGTTTTTGCTATCTATTTTAAAATAAATTAGGTAATAATACCCTTTGTTGTCTTTATTGATTGGATATGCCAAAGTTCTCATTCCCATATCAACTTCACTTACAATCACACCATTATTTTTTTCAATATTATCTTTTATAATTGTAATTTTATTTTGTATTTCTTCTTTACTTAGAGATTGTTTAATAATAAACATAGTCTCATAACATCGTTCTCTTTTTATATTTTGCATTTTCATCCTTTTGGGTTTGCTCAAAAATCAAGCAAGGTTTTTTGTAAGCGACATTATTGCATAAGTTTGCTTATATATTCTAATAATAATTAAGAATTTGTTATTTATTAATAAAATTAAAAAGTTTTAATAATTTAACGACAACATAGCTATCTTTATTGCTTGATAATGTTGTTTTTAACTCTAAATCTAATTTTAAAAAAAATCTCAAAAGCTTATGTAGAGTATTTAGGGTATATTTATTTGCAATATCTTTGTGCATATTTGCCACTTGCAAAGGCAAAGGATAGCCCCATATGGCTCTAACATTAAATGGTTTTGCATTGGTATATAGTTTGATTTTTATTAAAATGCTAATAAATGAATTAAATTGATTTATTAGCAACACTTCCTCATAGCCAGCCAAAAGCATATCTTGCAATTTGCGCTTAATTAAGTTTTTGTCATCGCTTACAAAAAAATCAAATACAAAATCTTGTGTGTTTACATTGTGTAAATTAAAACAATATTTATTTATCATTTCTTTGTTTAAGGGCTCGTTTAAAGGGGATAATTTTTTAAGCTCATTTACACACATATATATATCATCATTAAGCTCATCTAACAAATACCCCAGAGATTGTTCATTTGCAACCATTGATATATTTGTAGCTTCTGTTTTTAAATACTCTAATGCTTGATATCTATTTGGAGAAAAAAACCTAATATTTACATTATCAATTTCATTGCCCTTATCATTAAAATAATTAGACATGGTTTTTAATTTGCCTGCTAAATATTTATCGCTTTTATCATCAAAACAATTTATAATCAAAAAACTATTGCTATTTTGCTTACAGGCTTGTTGCATTGATTGGAGTTCTTTTTTGGGTATTGCTTTGTTAGTTTTTATAAAAACAACATTGCAATCGCTAAATAATGAATTACTCATTAAGTAGGTTAAAGCTTTATCAAAATCGTATTCTTTGAAATACATTGAATTTACTTCTTCAATTGGGCATAAATTTTTTAATATTTTTTGAGTGTATAGATCTATCAAATAAGGCTCATCACCCCACAGCATATAAGTATTAAAATGCCTATTGGAGTTTAGATATACATCAAACTCATTTTGATACATCTATTTTTTACCCGCAAAAACAAATAGACATTACATATCTTTATCTTCTATTTCTGCATACATTTTAATTACTTGAGCGCCTATATTTTTAGAAAACCCGTGCCAATTTTTGTAACTATCTAACTTTTTTATAGCTATTTTTTTTACTTGGTAGTCTTCTAATTCATTCTTGTAGCCTTGCTTGGTGATTTGCTCTAATTTGGTTAAATAATTCAAATATGGCAAAATTGCAATTTTTGCGCTTCCTGCTTGCCCATGTCCTGGAATATATATACTCATTTTTTGTTTGAGCGCATACTTTAAAACATCTATATTTCCATAAATACTAGAAACCCCTCTAAAATCCCCCATTCTCTTTATCATTGATGTATCACCCATAAGCATAGTGTTGGAGTTTTTATGTTCTATTAGAATATCTGTATTTGTGTGTGCTATTGGCTTAAAATGATGAATTATAAACACTTGATTAGATATTTTTATTTTTTGCAAATTGGCAGCTGAGTTAGTAGGATATACTGCTTTGGTATCTTTTGTTACATTATTGGTTAATTTATTCATAATTTTAACCCATTTTTCGCCTTCGCCATTTTTTGCACGCTTTATCATAAGCGGGTCGGCATAAATCACTGCTTTTGGGTATTTTTCTTTTATAGCGCCATTGCCAAGCCAATGATCGCCATGTATATGTGTATTAAAAACTGCTATTACTGGCTTTTTGCTTATTTTTTCTAATTCTCTTAAAACCATTCTACCTGCAATCAAAGAGCCACCTGGGTCTATAATAATAATGCCTTTTTTGTCTATTATCGCAACAGGGTTGTTCATAAAACCTTTATTTTTAGCATTTGGCTCTTCTAATGGTCCATACATTATATATACATTTTTGATTAGTTTTTCAAAATGATACTCTTTTGCAAACAGTGAGAGCTCAGAAGTAAGCACAATTAGCAAAAACACTTTAATTATATTTTTCATTATAATTCTCCTTTTGGTTTATAAATTGTATCTAATTTTAGTTTAGCTTTAATTATATTTTTCATTATGATTCTTGGTTTGGTTTATGCGTAGATGGCATAATTACTTCATAAAATAGCGATTATAAAATTATTTAATCTTGCCAAATAAATGTGACTACTCCTAATCTTGGCTAATGATTTTATAGTTTGCGTTTTTGTGCAGTGGCATAAACATACCAGCACTTGCATTATATAAGTTGGGTCTGCGATAATGTATTTGTTTGCAATATTGAGAATCTTAGTAGATATGCAACTAATATTCAATAAAGTCGATAAAGACTGAAGTTAAATTTTCTGTAACCATAATGGGGTAACTATGTTGTATCAAAATATCTGCAACTACTTTGGAAGATGGAGCTATAAATTATTCATCAATAACTTTGGTTTAATTTTGCTTTGCCATGCTGACATTATATACGGATATGTTGTCTTAGTTCTTCTCTTGAAAAGAAGAAAAAACGATAACCTTTCAT
>CAZXTK010000003.1:21506-36506 GCA_964643665.1 uncultured Campylobacterales bacterium | reverse complement strand
TCTTCGCCACTTCGTTTGCTCTAAAAAGGCTCTATGCCTTCTTTGCAAAAAGAAGTATAAGAAATAAAAATATACTTCTTTCTAAGTGAGCAAAGCGAACGAAGAAAAAGAGGTATAAGAAAAATAAAATATACTTTTCATATTAGAAGGCATAACAAAGATAATAAAAATACTTTTATCACAAACAAAAAAGCTCTATCGTGTTTAGCATATAAAAGAAAACTTTAAACTCAATCTAGATAGCTATTGGATTTTTTATTGCTTCACCTTCTCATCCACCTTCTCGCCCTCATCATCACTACCGATATTTTTATTTATACCCATTTTATCTAAAATTCTTGCTTCAATTTCCTGAGCTATTAGAGGGTTATCTTTCAAAAACTCTTTGGCTTTTTCTTTGCCTTGACCAATTTTTTGATCTCCATAAGCAAACCAAGCACCAGCTTTATCTACAATGTCGTATTTTATACCATAATCTATAAGCTCACCAATTCTAGATATGCCTTCTCCAAACATAATATCAAACTCAATAACCTTAAAAGGTGGTGCTACTTTGTTTTTAACCACTTTTACTTTTACTCTGTTTCCTACACTCTCTTCTGCTTGTTTTAGTGTGGCTATTCTTCTTATATCTAATCTAACAGAGCTATAAAACTTCAAAGCATTCCCGCCAGTTGTAGTCTCAGGTGATCCATAGCCAATCATTCCTATTTTCATTCTTATTTGATTGATAAACACAACGGTAGTGTTGAATTTATGCAAAAGAGAAGTAACCTTTCTCATAGCTTTGCTCATCAGCCTTGCTTGAAGCCCAACTTGCAGATCATCCATATCGCCATCTATTTCCACTTTTGGAGTAAGCGCTGCAACAGAATCAACTATTATCAAATCAACCGCACCACTTCTTATAACAGTTTCTAAAATATCTAATGCTTGTTCACCATAATCTGGTTGACTTACAAGCAAATTATCAATATCTACCCCTAAGTTTTTGGCATATTGTGTGTCAAGTGCATGTTCAGCATCTATAAAAGCACATACTCCACCTGCTTTTTGCGATTGAGCTATCATATGAAGTGTAAGTGTGGTTTTACCACTACTCTCAGGTCCATAAACTTCTACAACTCTTCCTTTTGGTATGCCACCAACCCCAAGTGCAACATCAAGCCCAAGTGAGCCAGTGCTTATTACATCTATTGGCTCTATTGTTTTATCGCCTAATCTTACCAATGCACCTTTTCCAAACTCTTTGTCAATTTGTTTTATTGCCATATCTATGGCTTGTTTTCTTTCATCACTCATATTGTTCCTTTTTGTTGAGTTGTTAGAATATTATCATAAATTTATATGTCAGATAAAAAATATTGCAATTTGCAATTTGGTATATAAATATTTTTATATGTTTATTTGGATATTATGCTAATAATTATATACAAAGGTTATTTGTGAGCAAAAAAGTATATGTAAGTTTAATAGCAGACTTGTTGCACGCAGGGCATATTAATGTATTAAAAGAAGCATCAAAATTGGGTGATGTGTATGTTGGGCTTTTGAGCCTAAAAGCTTGTGGTGAGCTAAATGATATTCCTTATTTGCAATACAAAGACAGAAAAAGCGTATTAGAAAACCTATCGTTGGTAAAAGAAATAATCAAACAAGATAGCGCAAGTTATAAAGCAAATTTAGAGAGTCTAAAACCTCATTTTGTAGTTCATGGTGATGATTGGGTTAATGGCTATCAGAGTAAATACAGAGAAGAAGTTATAGAGATTTTAAAACAATGGGGTGGTAAATTAGTAGAAGTGCCATATTCTAATAATATTGATAATCTTAAAATAAAAGAAGAAATGGGTAAATTGGGCATAACAACAAATGCGAGAGGTGCGAGATTAGCTACACTGATAAAAGCTAAAAAGATTGTTAAAATTCTTGAAGTGCATAATGCATTGAGCGGGCTTATAGTTGAAAATGCAAGTGCTATAAGTGTAGATGGAGATAGTGAGAGCTTTGATGGTATGTGGTCTAGCTCCTTGACAGATTCTACCTCTAAGGGTAAGCCTGATATTGAAGCAGTAGATACAACAGCAAGACTTACAACTATAAATGAGATTTTTGAAGTTACTACAAAGCCACTTATTTATGATGCAGACACAGGTGGCAAGATAGAGCATTTTGAATTTACTATAAGAAGTTTAGAGAGAATTGGCGTTAGTGCTGTTGTTATAGAAGATAAAACAGGACTCAAAAAAAACTCACTATTTGGTAATGATGTAGCACAAACACAAGATAGCATAGAAAACTTTTGCGCCAAAATAAAAGCGGGCAAAAACACACAAATAACAAAGGCTTTTATGATAATAGCAAGGATAGAGAGCCTTATTTTAGAAGCTGGAATGGATGATGCGCTAAAAAGAGCATTTGCTTATGTAAAAGCTGGGGCAGATGGTATTATGATACACTCACGCCTAAAAGAGCCAGATGAGATAATAGAGTTTGTAACCAAATTTAGGGCAAAAGATGCACAAACTCCTATTGTTGTGGTGCCTACATCATTTAATACTGTAACTACTGATGAGTTTGCAAAAATTGGGGTAAATATTGTGATATATGCAAATCATATGCTAAGAGCTGCTTATCCAGGTATGATGAAAGTTGCTAAGAGTATATTAAAGCATAAAAGAAGCAAAGAAGCAGAGCCAGATTGTATGAGCATAAAAGATATATTAAATTTAATACCAGGGACAAAATAAGTGGCATTAAATACAAGAAAGTTTGTAAATGAACTTATAAATCAAGGATATACACATTTATGTGTGGTTCCTTGCTCGTTTGTAAAATATGTAATAAACGAAGCTATAAATAACCCAAATATACAATACTTATCATGCGCTAGTGAAGCGGTGGCTTGCTCTGTCGCTGCTGGGCTAAAAGTAGCAGGATCTAAGCCAATAGTAATAGCTCAAAGCTCAGGACTTGCAAATATGGGTAGCTGTATTACAAGCCTTTTGAAACCATACGATATAACTATACCAATTCTTATTAGTTGGAGAACATACAAAAAAGACGATAGCGAGATACAACATAAGCATTTAGCTTTTAAACTCCCAAAACTAATAGAAGCTTATGGATATGAGCATTTGATGTTGGATAATAGAAGTTTAAATACTGCACTAAAACAAATAAATAAATGCGATAAAACTCACACAATAGGCATTATTAAAAAAGATAATTTTTCTAAAATAGAATTAAGCAATGAGCATAAGATAGATTTATCTAAGTATAGCCCAAGAAGCGAGTATTTAAAAAAATTAAACGAGCTATACAAAAATAGTGATTGTGTTTTTATAGGCACAACAGGTAATACCGCAAGAGAGATGTATACATTTATGAGTGATACTAATAACTTTTATATGGTAGGAAATATGGGTGGTGCGCTTTCTCTTGGTTTGGGTATGGCTAAGGGAGGCAAAAAAGTATTTGTATTGGGTGGAGATGGCGAGTTTGTAATGCATATGGGCGGACTAACAACGGCTGGAAGATACAAAAATGAAGTTGATTTGACATATATTATGTTTGATAACAAACAAAACAAATCAACAGGCGGTCAAAACACATATCAATCGCATATGGATTATATAAATATTGCCAAATCATCAAATTTTGATGTTGCACAAGAGAGTATAAAAGATATACAATCATTTGAACAAGCTCTACAAGATAATAAAGAGATGAAATTTATACATGTAAAATGCGATATTGATGAGATTACACCAAGACCACCTATGAGTGCTATTGTCAAACAAAAGATTTAGTATGTGGCAAGATATATGGAATAAACGACAAAGAATAGATAAGATTGTCTTAGAGATGCTAATTAGAGCAGATGGTTTTGATAGCGGAGCGGGCAGTTTTAATGTAGATGATTGGATAGAATACACTAGTGAGTTTTATACTAAGCTAAATATTCAAAATAGTGATAGTGTGTTTGAAATAGGGTGCGGGAGTGGTGCTTTTTTGTATCCTCTTTTTTTGCAAGGGCATAAAATAGGGGGCGTGGATTATTCATCTGTGCTGATAGAGCTTGCAAACAAAATAATGCCACAGGCTTGTTTTTTGCAAAAAGAGGCAAAAGATGTTGATGAGGGCAATTATGATTTTGTTATTAGCCACGGAGTTTTTCATTATTTTAATGATTTAGAGTATGCAAGAGCAGTGATAGATAAAATGATAAAAAAAGCAAATAAAAAAATAGCCATATTGGACATTAATGATAAAGCCAAAGAAGATATATATCATAAAACACGAATGGGAGCTATGAGCGAAGAAGAATATAAAGCAAAGTATAAAGAGTTAGAGCATTTGTTTTACGACAAAGAGTGGTTTGAGATTATTGCAAAAGAATATGGGCTAAATATTAGGATTTTTGATCAAGATTTTGCAAATTATGGTAATTCTAAACTTAGATTTAATGTAATAATGGAGAAAAGTTGAAAAAGAGAATAATGGTAGATATGTCTGCTACTATCATACATCACGGGCATATTAGGCTTTTAAAAAAGGCAAGTGAATATGGCGATGTTGTAGTTGGGCTAACAAGCGATGATGAGGTTGCCAAAAAGAAAGGCTACACACCAGAGCTTGAATTTGAGCATAGAAAAGAGATATTAGAAGCCATAAAATATGTTAGCGAGGTAGTTAGTGTGCCTTGGGCATTGGATGATGAGGTTTTAGCTAAGTATAATATTGATTTGTTAGTCCACGGAGATGATAATTGTAATGATATACAAAAAGATAAGCTTTTGATATTTCATAGAACTAAGGGTGTAAGTAGTAGCGATATTAGGGCAAAATCGGCTAAGATTTTTTTGCAAAAGCATAGCAAAAATAAACAATAGCCCATTAAAATGCCATATATAAACAAAGCAAAAGCAAAAACTCAAATAATGGTGTGAAAAGAAGTGAAAAGAGCTATAAAAGTTAAAAAAAACATATTGCTAAACCCAGGACCTGCTACTACAAGCGATAGCGTAAAAATGGCGCAGGTGGTAAGTGATATTTGCCCAAGAGAAAGAGAGTTTGGCGATTTAATGCAATGGGTATCTAACAAGCTAACTTCATTTGTAGCGAGTAAAAAACACTACACTACAATATTGTTTGGATGTAGCGGAACAGCGGTGGTTGAGGCAGTTTTAAGCTCTGTGGCAACAAAAAACAAAAAAATATTAGTTGTTAATAATGGTGCGTATGGGGCACGAATGTGTGAAATATTACAGGCTTATGAAATACCATTTGTAGAGTTTAAAAGCTCTGCGATAGAGCCCATAGATTTGGGCAAACTAAGCAAGGTTATTGAGGCTAATAAAAGTATTTCACATATGGCAGTAGTTCACAACGAAACCACCACGGGACTTTTGAATAATTTAGATGATTTAGGGAGTTTGGCTAAAAAATTTGATATACATTTGATAGTAGATGCTATGAGCTCTTATGGTGCAATTGATATTGATATGAAAAAACAAAATATTAGCTATTTATGTGCATCATCAAATAAAAATATTCAAGGTATGGCAGGTGTTGGGTTTGTAATAGCAAACAAAAATGCATTAGAGAGCATAAAAGGCAATAAGCCTAAAAACTTTTATTTAAATTTATATGCTCAATATCAAAACTTTATAAACCATCATCAAATGAGGTTTACCCCACCGGTTCAAGTTTTGTATGCACTCAAACAAGCAATAAAAGAAACAAAAAAAGAAGGCATAAAAAACAGATACAAAAGATATGCTAAATCTTGGAAAACATTAACTAAGGCATTAAAGAAAATGAATCTTAAATATTTGGTAGATGATAAATATCATTCTAAAATAATCACTTCTATTTGTATGCCAAAGGGGGTGGATTTTGATGAAATGCATGATCATTTTTATAACAAAGGCTTTAGCATTTACCCTGGCAAGGTAGATGAGTTTGATACTTTTAGGGTTGCAAATATTGGCGATATTGATTATAGAGATATTAAAGAGTTTGTAAAACTTCTTAAAAAGTTTTTAAAACAAGCACAAACTAAAGAGGGGTAAATAAAATATGAACAATATAAATAAATACTATAAACTAATAGCAATAATTGTTGCAGTTATAACAATAAGCGCTTGTGTTATGCAGACATCATCACAAACAATAAAAGTAACCAAAAATGATTATGTCAGTGCAAAATGCTACAACTTATATGTCAAACAAATGGGCGGAGTTTGCAGATATATAAATGTAAAAGCACAACCATATGATAAAACTATCAATAGAACTTTTGATATTTATTACTCTATTGTGCCAGCAACAAGCAAAAGCAAGCACAAAAAAGAGCCTATTGTATTTTTGGTAGGTGGTCCAGGGCAGAGCGCTACAAGTTTGATAGACTATGTCCTAAAATACCATACTCCTTATCAAAAACTATTAAAACATCATGATTTTATCTTTGTTGATTATAGAGGGACTGGGTTTTCTTTGCCTTACCCAGCCTGTGATAGCTTTGATGCAGATAACTATGTAGGCTCAATAAATACTTGCGTTAAACACTTGCCAACAAATGTAAAATTATCCGACATTACAACAAGCCTTATTGCTTATGATATAAATCAAATACTAAAAAAAGAAAAAATAAAAAAGGCTATTTTGTTTGGTGGCTCATATGGCACAAGAGTAGCAAGCACCATAGCAAGAGAATATCCTAAGAGGGTTAGCAAAATGGTTTTGGATGGGTTTTTTCCTATTGAAGTAAATGGTATATCACAAGCTAAGGAATCATTACTTAGTAAATTATCAATAATAAGAGCAAAATACAATAAAAAATACAAAAAAGATAATTTTGAGACAAGGCTAATAAAGTATTTAGAAAACATAAAGCCAAAAGAAAGACTAAATAGGATAATTAAAATATCTTTGATGGCATATGATAGCGATGTAGATAGCAAGCTACATAAAGAATTTAATAAGCCAAATAATAAATTATGGCAAAAAAGCAAAGATAATAATATAAATTTTACCCCTATGGTTGATAAAAAATACGCAAGTAGGACAGGTGATTCTCAACTAATGCTATTTGCTATTATTTTAAGAGAAGAATATGCCTTTATTAAAACTCAAAAAACAAAGACTTTTAAATTCTCAAATAAGCTAATTGCTATGATGGATGGCTTTAATGGCGGCTCGCCTATTAGTATTGATAAATTGCAAAAAATCAAAATCAAACTAAGCAGAGCAGATATAAAAGATACAAAACCACTAAAATCAAAAATACCTACATTGATACTAAGTGGCGGGTTAGATTTGTTTACTCCTGCGTATTGGGCAAAAAATGCACAAAAATATCTGCCTAACTCAAAGCATTTTTTATTTGTCGATAAAAATCATGTTTTAAGCACAAGCTCCAACAAAGCAGTAGATATAATAGATGCTTTTATAAATACCAATAATGAAAACACTCTTGATAAATATAGCTCTAAAAATATAAAAATAATAAAGTAAATATGAAGCTATATATTATACAATGCTTTTAGCAAAATAATCGCTTAGTAAGCCAAATAGCCTTTTTATTTGTTTTTTGCTGTGTCTTGTAGAGATACTTGTTCTAATAAGAGCTTGTTTAACACTTGGCTGTCTAATAGCACCTACAAAAAACCCGCCTTTTATTAGCTTTTGTTGTATGTTTATTACTTCTTTGTTGTTATTTATAATGATAGTATGAATGCAAGTTTGGGCATTTGGTATTGGCTTTATTTTTAGTGGCAGTTTTCGTATTTGTTTTGTAGCGTATTTGTTTAGCCTATCTAATCTTTGTTTGATTTTTTTATAATTTTTGTTTATGTGTTTTATATGATAATACGCCAATGCACAATCAAAAGGGCTAAGAGCAGTTGAGTATATTATGCTTTTTGCTCTATTTAATAAAAACAAATTTATAACTCTATTGCTTAGAATATATGCCCCATAGCTACCATAAGCTTTTGAGAGAGTTCCTAATTTTATAAAATTACTTTTGGGCGTTATTTTTATATTATGATGCTCATACCAACCTTTTAGCCTATCTCCTAAAACACCACTACTATGTGCTTCATCTACTATCAAAATACAACCATATCTCAATGCAAGAGATGCAAACTCTTTTTTGGCAATCTCACCACTCATAGAATAAATACCCTCAATTGCAATAATGCTAATTCCTTTATGGGGTTTGTTTTTTAGCCTTTTTTCTAAATCTTTTGGGCAATTATGTGCAAAAAACTCTCTTTGGTTAGATATTTCATTACTTGCCAAAATACCACTTGCATGATAGCTCTCATCTATATATAATCTATCACCACTTCTAATAAGCGAATCAAAAAGAGCAATATTTCCCAAAAAACCGCTCCCTAAAATAACACACTCTTCAAATTTTTCGTGTTTTAAAATAATATTTTTTGTATCTTTTTGTATTTTGCTATACCCGCCAACAAGCATTGAGCTTTGAGAGAGAGAGTTTTTTGCTTTTTTTGATAAATATGCCTTTTTATATGCCTTTTTGGCAAGTTTTTTATTGTTTGCTAAGTTTAAATAATCATTACTTGCAAAATCAACTAACTCATCACTTAGTATCTTTGGTTTTCTTAATAAATTTTTTGTTTTTAGAGCATTTAGCGACTTTTGGTATTTGTCGTTTATGCTATTTGTTTGTTTTGTGCTGTTTTTCATCATAATGTTATATTTTGTAAAAATTCTATATCGTTACCCCTAAAAATAATACCATCTAATTGATAATCATTTGTTAGTTTATTTGTTTGAATATAATAATCTATTGCACATTTTAGTTTTGATATTTTAGTTGGCGTTATGTTATAAATAGCGTCAAATTTAACCCCACCTTTAACCTCTACAAAATGGTATATGTCATCTTTTTTGGCAATTATATCAATCTCGCCAAGCTTCTTAGCATAAAAATTGCTCTCAATTATTTTGTATTTATTTTTGATCAAAAACTCTTTGGCCATCTCTTCGTATTGTTTGCCTATTTGTGTATTTGTAATATTATGCATTTAAGACCCGTTTTATAATATCTCTTACACCATTTGGTTTGATGGTTTTATGTAGCCCTTGGCTTATTTTGTTTATATCAAGTTTTAATATTTCATTTAATATTTTTAATTCATTATTTATTATTTGCTCTTTTGTTTTAAGTAGGCATAGCCCTTTATTGTATAAAAATTTAGCATTATGGTATTGATGGTTTTTGTAAGCATAGGGGTATGGCATAAACAAACAAGGCGTGTTTAGTGCGCAAAATTCCCACAATGAGCTAGCCCCAGCTCTTGATATGGCAAAATCAGCCTTACTCATTTTGCTAATAATATCATCACAATAATCAAAACAATCAGCATTTATATTGTTGGTTTTATAAAAATCTTGCACTCTTTTAAAATCATCTCTCCCGCATTGATGTATTATTTCTATATTTAGATTGTTTAGATTAGTAGCTACTTTTAGGGCAAAATCATTAATATCTTTTGCGCCCAAAGAGCCACCCATAAACATAATTGTTTTTATTTTGTTTTTTATTCTTTGGTGTTTAAAAAACACATCTCTTGTAGGATAGTTGTTTATTTTGCTTATTTTTATTTGTTGTTTTAGGCTCTCATCTAAACTCTTATCTATCCCATAAGAGCAAAAAAACTCCTTTGCGTATTTGCCAAGAAGCTTGTTTAAAGAGCCATAAGCACTATTTTGCTCGTGAATAAAAAGCGATTTTTTAAGCAACACACAAGCAATAGAAGCACTAGCAGAGCTATACCCACCAACGCAAATAACTTTTTGTATATTGTGCTTTTTTAATATATATATGCAATAAACAATACTACAAAGCATTAAAAATATAGATTGCAAGGTTTTTATAGGTGTTTGTTTTACTATGCCTTTTGTGTTTAAAAAATAGCTTTGATAAATAGCATTATTGTTTTTAAACCATTTACTATCTTGACCATTCTTTGAGCCTATAAAAATAATCTTTGTGTTAAGAGATTGCTTTTTGATTTGATTAGCAAACTCATTTGCCACACTTAAATGCCCACCTGTGCCACCACCTGTGATTACAATATAATTATTTTTGTTCATTTTGATTTGCTGTGTTTGTTTGATATATATTTTTGCTAATTGAGAGTATAAGCCCAATAGCTATACAGCTTGCAAGTAATGAGCTACCACCATAGCTTAAAAATGGAACACCCATACCTTTTATAGGCAGTATTCCAGATACCCCAAAAGCATTTATCAAAAACTCAGTTGCAAACATAACACCAAGCCCTAATGTAAAAAGATGATATTTTGAATTTACAACTCTTCTGCTTATTCTTAAAATTCTAATAATCATAAAAAATATTAACAAGCAAACAAGTAAAAACCCAAAAAAGCCACTCTCTTCGCTAAGCCCTGCTAAAACAAAATCTGTATGCACTTCTGGCAAAAAGCCTAATTTATAAGAGCCTTGTGCTATATTTTGACCAAATAAGCCACCATTTGTTATGGCATTTAAAGAGTTTGATATTTGATAAGATAGTCCTGCTTGATCTATTCTTAGGGCATGTTGCACAAAAGAAGGCATAAAAGAAAGCAAGCCATCTTGCACATAAGCCCACCAGTCTAAAACTCTACGCATTCTATGAGGAAACAAAATAATAAGAGTAAGAAAAGAGAGCAGTAAAATACCAATAAGAGCAAGAAAAACTTTATAGCTTCTGTTTGCAAAAAACAACATTACACCAAGCACACTGCTTAATAATATTATTTGTCCTAAATCTTTTTGAACTACTGCTATTAAAAACACAACTACACCAAACACAAGCGCATAAGGAATGAGTAGTTTAATCTCTTCTTTAAAGTTTAATTTTTCGCTAAAGTTTAATCTTCTATGAAATGAGTTACTTAAAAAATATATAAAGCCTATTTTAAAAAATTCAACGGGAGATAGCGACATAAAGCCTATGTTTAACCATCTTGTAGCTCCACCTGCTTTTATTAGTATTGAATTTGGCAAAAATGGCATTATAATAAGTATAAATGAAAATACCCCAAAAAGTAACCATCCGACTTTTGATATTAGTTTATCAGGCTCAATCTTTGCAAGTTGCCATATGATAAATATTCCAAAAAACCCAACTATAAGTTGTCTTATAAAAAAATGAAACGAGTTGTAATTGTAAGAAGAAGTTATATAAACGCTAAGAGAATATGATTGTATAATGCCAATCCCAATTAAGCTAACTACTATCAAAAACAATATGCCATCAAAACTTGGCTTTTGTTGTATTATCTCTCTTGGTGATTTTGGCTCAATTTTTGTTTTTTTTTCTCGTAATTCTTCAATGTATATATGCGAATTAGGGTTTATGCTATCCATATAAGATTATACCAAAATTAGTTTTCAATAGTGTAGCAATCAAGCTGCTTAAAGCCAACCATAGCATTTAATATTGCTATTTTTTTAGCATCTTTTAGCATCTTTTCATCTATATCAAATGGTTTTAAAATGCCTTTTTTGATATATTTTGCCCTCATAGTTCCTTTGAGTAAACATTTTTTGGGTGTTAGCCACTCGTTGTTGTAAAATATAGCGATATTAGCAATGCTTGTATCTGTTATAAGTGAGTTTTTTACAATTATTATTTCATCGCATTTTGTGTTGTTTAGTTTGTCTATACATTCTCTATTTGTGGATTTTTTGCTGTATTTTATATCATCATCATATACCAATTTAAATGTTTTGATATCTTTTGGCGTGTATGGCTCATATGTTATATCTAAGACTTTGTTTTTATTATAAACCACTTTGCATTTTAAAAGCTCTTTGCTTGGCGGAATAATATTATCTAATCTTATTTTTTTGTTTTTGATTGTTTTATTGATTCTTTTTTGATGGTATTTTAGATTATTAGCTTTGTAGTTTTTGCATTTTATGCTCTCAAAATATATATTTTTATTTTTATTTTTTTGTTTTGTATCTTGTGGGATATATATTTTATTATGCAATTCTTTATATTCTTCATCTACATTGCTCTCATAGGTTATGCCCCCTCCACTTTTATACACAAAGCCTTTTTTGCTTTTTTGAATAAATCTAATAAGCACACAACTATCTAAACTCTCCCCATCATATATGCCCCATATGCCTGTAAAATAATCTCTTTTAAATTGCTCTGTTTTTTTGATAATCTCACAACATCGTTTTTTTGGTGCACCCGTTATACTACCAGCTGGGAGCAAAGAGACAATAATATCGCCTAAATTTTTATGCCAATTAACATCTAAATTACCAGATATTTTAGATGAGGTTTGCAAAATGCTCTCTTGATTATTTGCATAAGAGATAGTGTTTAACTCTTTTATATACCTAAATTTATCTACTGCTACATTTTTGCTAATAGTTGATAAGTCGTTTCTTATTAAATCTACCACCATAAAATGCTCACTAAGCTCTTTTTTATTGTTTATAAGGGCTTCTTTTGCTTGTATTTTGTTTTTGTAATCGCTTATTTTTATGGTGCCTTTCATTGGGAATGAATATATTTTATTATTCTTTATTTGTATAAAACTCTCTGGCGAAAAACTTATAAATTGGTTTTTATAATAAAGCTTGTATTTTGCTACGGAGTTATAAAAAATATCCTTTAAATTTGCCTTTTTAACGCTCTTTGAGTGATTTTTTATTTTTGTTATTTTTGTTATTGAAGTTAGATTGCAAATATAAATATTACCCTTTTTAATGTTTTTTATTATTTTATTAAATTTCTTTTTGTATTTTGCAAAGCTTCCTTTTTTTATTTTCAGATCCAAAGTATCTTTGGTGTTTTTATCTTTGGCATAAACGCTTGTAGCTTTTTTGTTTAAAAAGTTGTCTTTTTTGTTTATGCTTACTTTTATGTCTTTGTTTAATTTGCATAATCTATTTAGTGGGATTATGTCATATTTTTTGAGATTATATGAGATTAAAAAGAAAAACGGAGTTTTGTTTTTTGAGTATTTATTTATTGTATTTATTAGAGCTTGGTTATCTTGCATTTGGCAACTATACCACATACTAAGTAAAAAATAAATATAATAAACTATTTAAACAAAAGGAGCAATATGCATAATAAAAATAATATTATATCTTTTTGTTTTTTTAAGATAATGTATGCATAAAAATACTGATTTTATAGCCACTCAAATAGAATATGATAGATTAAAAAAGATTTTATGGCTTGTTGGGTTTTTGTTTATTGCTTTTTTTATTGTAATAAAAAGTTTTTTTAGCACTGCTACTTCAAATAAAGAGCTAATTTCTTTTGGTGCAAAAAAGGTAAATCTTGCAATAAGAGGCTCTATTGTTAGCGAGGAAGGTTTTGCTTTATGTTATTCAAACAAAAAGTATAAAGCTACAATCAATTTATACTCAATTGACCCACAAAAAATGAATATGTTTATAAAATTGTTTTCAATTTATTCTAATATTCCTACATATGAAATACTCCAAAGCATACAAAGAGCAAAAAATGAAAATAAAAAATGGATAAATATAGCTACCAATCTTGATGAACATCAAGCAGCAGCCATAAGAAGATTGTCTGTTAGATTACAAATGTATAAAGTATTTATTCCAATTAAGTATAAAAATAATGACATCATATATGCAATATCAATTAGTGAGAACAAAGAAGATAGATTTTACCCATATGGTGATTTGCTCCAACCAGTATTGGGCTATATTCAAACAAAAAATCATAAACAAAAAGGCATAAAAGGCTTAGAATATGTTTATGATAAACAATTAGGCAACAAAACAGATGGCTTTTATACGGGGCATAGAGATATTCATAGCTATGTTATTTTTGACTCTTTTTCTAAAAAAACCCCAAGAATAGATGGTAAAAATATACAAACAAGTATAAATATATTCTTGCAAAAAAAGTTGGAAGATTTGCTTGATGTGTATAAAGAGAAATTTGGGGCTGTGGAGATTATAGCTAGTGTGGTTAGGTCAAAAGATGGGCAAATAATAGCAATTGCTAGCTCTAATAGGGCAGATGTGAATAATATACAACCAGATGATATTTCTAAATTAAATCTAAATTTTGTTGAGAGCATATTTGAGCCAGGTTCAGTTATAAAGCCCATAATGGCAGCAATTGCACTTGAAAATGGCGTAAGTGTAGATGATGTATTTAATGCTTATAATAAAGGCGCTAAAAATAGATGGGGGCGTTACCCAATGGGAAAGATTAAAATTGGTAAATACATTATACGAGATTCGCATCAATTTGATAAGCATCAATTGAGCTTTGAAGATGTTATTGTGTATTCTAGCAATATTGGAGCATTGCAAATTGCAAATAAAGTACCAGCAAAAGAGCTTTATGACGGGTTTACAAAATTTGGATTTTTGCAAAAAACAAATAAAGATATGGTTTATGAGAGAACCGGTATATTGCCTTTAGTTAAAAATATGCTCTCTGGCGAGAGCTCAGGCAGGCTAAATATCTATAAAGCAACCCTGTCGTATGGTTATGGTATGAGTGTTAATTTTATGCAACTGCTTAAAGCGTTTAATGTATTTAATAACGATGGAGTTATGTCTAATGTGTCTATTGTTAAATATGAAAAGCCAAAAACAAGAGTGATTGATACTAAGAGTAATAAAATTATACATAATATATTGCATCAAGTGGTTGTTAGAGGGACTGGCAACAATGCTAATAAAATAGGCTTAGAAGTAGGAGGCAAAACAGGAACTGCAAAAATAAGTGCTAATGGCGGATATGGTGAAAAATACAATAGCTCATTTTTTGGTTTTGCAAATGATGATATGAATAAATACACTATTGGTGTTAGTGTTTTTGGGATAGAAAAAGAAAATACTCATAAATATTATTATGCTTCGCAATCTGCCGCTGTTGTTTTTGGTGATATTGTTGAGCAGATGCTTGCTTTGGGGCTTTTGCGAAG
>CAZXTK010000003.1:0-21406 GCA_964643665.1 uncultured Campylobacterales bacterium | reverse complement strand
AAACTTGCTTAATGATAATTAACACACTTATACATTTTGTATAATTATATCAAGCAGCGAGCATTCAATTAATGTTTAATCATATTGGGAATTTATCATATTTGCTTATTTAGATACCGTGATAGGTGCTAAATGCTAAATTCTTGCTTTGGGGCTTTTGCGAAGAAACTTGCTTAATGATAATTAACACACTTATACATTTTGTATAATTATATCAAGCGGTGAGTATTTTATCATTATTCATATAGCGCGATAAACTTATACAGTCTGTATAAGCATACTATTTTAGAGAATACTTGATATGTTTTTGTATGGCTTTTATTTTTTGTATATTTTTTGTATGGTTTTTGCTCTCAACCCCACTTGCTATGTCTATAAAGTTGCTTTTTATCTTTAATGCTCGTTTTATATTTAGCTCATTTATGCCACCTGCTAAAAAGTATTGTTTATTTAATAATCTAAGAGTGTCTTTTAAGCAATCTAATATACTCCATTCAAAGCTTTTTGCCTCCCCACCATATCCGCTCACAAATGTATCAAACAAAAAATAATCACTACTTTTGGCATAACTAACAATATTGTTTTTAATGGTGTTTATTTCTTTTTTGCCTAAATTTGCTCTCTTTTGTAGCCTAAATACTTTTGTGATTTTTATATTTAGTTTTAATGTTTTTATTTTATGTTTTAATTTATTGCAATAATCTACATCTTCATCGCCATGTAATTGTGCAATGTCTAATTTGCATTTTATGCAAGTTTTTATTATTGTTTTTATATCTTCATTTACAAATACACCAACTTTTATTATGTTTTTATCTAAGTTTTTTATTAGCCACTTTGCTTTGTTTGGTGTTACATATCTTTTAGATGGTGGATAAAACACAAACCCGCAAAACTTGGGCATAGTTTTGTTTAGGGCTATTATGTCACTTTTTGTATGATTACCGCAAACTTTTAGTATATTAGTTCGCATTTTAGTTTAGGTGTTTGCCTTTTTTGAATATATAAGCCATAACACAAGAGCAAATTAGTATAAAAACACAAATAGCAATCAAGCTATGCAAAATGCCTAAATCGCTCACACCAAAAAAGCACCATCTAAAACCAGATATCAAATAAAAAATAGGATTAAACAATGCTATTTGTTGCCAAAAATCAGGCAATAGCTCGATAGAATAAAGCGACCCCCCTAATAGTATAAGTGGTGTTAGCACAAGGTTTGGTGTGATTTGTAACTGATCAAAGCTTTTTGAATAAATGCCAACAATAAAACCAAGTAAAGAAAACGCAAAACAAGAGAGCAAAAAATATGCAACCATAGCAAAAGGATGAATGATGGTATAATCAACAAACAAAAATGATATAAGCAAAATAATACTAGCTGTCATTACAGTTTTGATAATAGCAGCACATAAAAACCCAACAACAAGCTCTATATTGCTAATAGGAGCACTTAAAAGCTCATAAATTGTTCCTGTGAATTTTTGAAAAAAAATACCAAAAGCAGAGTTTGCCGTGCTTTGTGTGGCAATTGATAACATAAGCATTCCTGGCACAATAAAAGCATCGTATGGCACTTCGCCCATAGTGTTTATTCTGCTACCTAATGCTCCACCAAAAACTATAAAATACAAAGAAGTAGTAAGTATTGGTGTTATAATGCTCCCACCTAATGTTCTATAAAACCTAATCATCTCATGGTCTATTATTGTTGCTATTGCTCTTAAATTCATATATTTCCCTTATAGGTTTTTATTGCGGTTATTGATTAGATCAATAAAAATATCTTCTAATTTTGCTTTTTTAGTGTGTATGTCAGTTATCTCTAAGCCTTCAGCTACAAAGGCATTTAGTAGTGATTGGATTTTATTATCATCATTTGTATGTGAATATATTATTTGCCCTTCATTAGATATTTTTAGATTAACATCATTTTTAGTGTTTATACTTTTTATGATATTGTTTAAATTGCTATTGCTTTTTATGCTAAAAATACTCTGAGTTGAGCCAAATCGTTTTAGCAGTGAGTTTTTGCTCTCTTGGAGTATTAGCCTTCCTTTGTTTATTACGCCTATATTATCAGCCATTAGCTCGGCTTCTTCTATATAATGTGTTGTCAAAATTATGCTTACACCTTGCTTGTTTAGCTCTTTTATAAAATTCCACATATCAACACGAAGTTCAACATCAACACCAGCACTTGGCTCATCTAAAAACAAAATCTCAGGCTCATGTGCAAGAGCTTTTGCTATTAAAACTCGCCTTTTCATTCCACCACTCAACCTGTTTATATAAGTGTCTTTTTTATCCCAAAGGGAGAGTTTTTTTAATATAAATTCCAAATATTCATCATTTTTTGACTTATTAAAAAGCCCCCTGCTAAACTCCACGCTATGTATTACGCTATCCCACATACCCAAAGTTAGCTCTTGTGGCACAAGACCTATCTTTTCTCTTGCTAATTTGTATTCTTTTTTATTATCAAAACCACACACGCTAATACTGCCCTTGCTTAGTGGTAGTATTCCGCAAATGCTAGATATTAGAGTGGTTTTTCCCGCACCATTTGCACCAAGCAAGGCATAAATCTCCCCCTTTTTTATTTGCAAATTTATATTGTCTAATGCGCAAAATCCGTTAGCATATATTTTAGATGCATTTTTTACATCTACAACAATATCTTTATTGCTCATTGTCTAATATAGTGCTCTCATCATAATAGTATCTGGCAAGGCTTTTAGTTTGTCTATCAAGCTTTTATCATAATCTACATCTATGTCGCTTATTACATAGCCAAAATCGCCAGATGTTTTTAAATATTGTGCTAACAAATTTACATTATGGCTAGTTAGTAATGTGTTTATTGAGGCTAATATTCCTGGTTTGTTTGTGTGTAAGTGAATTATCCTATGTGCATTTTGCAGTTTTGAGAGCGCAATATCTGGAAGGTTTACATTTAGAGTAGATGAGCCAGTTGTTAGATAGTTTATCAAAGAATTTGCAACAAATTTACCTATATTTGCTTGTGCTTCTATAGTGCTACCTGCAATATGCGGAGTTAGTATTACATTATCCAACCCTATAAGCGGGCTCTTAAACGGCTCTTTGTTGTTTTTTGGCTCATAAGGAAAAACATCAACACATGCATAAGCTAATTTTTCGCTAACAAGGGCATCTTTTAGGGCGTCTATATCTACAATATGCCCACGAGATAAGTTCATAAAAATAGCATTTGGCTTCATCATATCAAACTCTTTTTTGCCAAAAAAGTTTGTATTGCTTTTTGCTCCATCTACATGTAAGCTTACTACATCTACTTGTTTTAAAAGCTCTTCTAAGCTATCGCATTTTATAGCATTGCCAAGTTGTAGTTTTTCTTCTTTGTCAAAATAATAAACGCTCATACCAAGAGCCTCACACAAAACACTAAGCTGTGAGCCTATGTTGCCATATCCTATTATTCCTATTTTTTTGCCTCTAATCTCATAGCTACCATCTGCGCTTTTTAGCCATATGCCTTTGTGCATAAGAGAGTTAAACTTATAAGTGTTTCTTAGCATTGATATCATATTTGCAATAGATATCTCAACCACACTTCTTGTGTTAGAAAAAGGAGCATTAAAAACAAAAACACCACGGCTACTTGCTTCTTGCAGATCTATTTGATTAGTCCCTATACAAAAAGCACCTATTGCTTTTAGTTTGTTTGCGCTTTGTAATACTTTTTTTGTAATTGTTGTTTTGCTTCTTATGCCTAAAATATGCACATCTTGTATTGCTTTGCATAATTCGTCTTCGTTTAGGCTTGAAGATAGGCTTGTTATATCATAATTTTGTGCTTCAAATAGCTTGATAGCTTCTTGATGTATGTTTTCTAATAATAATATTTTTCTTTTTTTATCGGTTTTTGAATAATTTTTATTATTTGTTGGCATTATTTTCCTTTGGTTGTTGTCCACTTCTGTTTTTGGTTTTTATTATGAATCACTTATGACTTCATCTATGCTATACACTATTTTATCATTAGTTTTTAGTGCTTGGTTGCATACATTCTCTCTTTTGATATTCTCACAAAAACAATAAAACTTATTTGCTAAGCCTGCTTTTTTTATAGAGTAATCTGTTATGCCATCACCTATAACGCATACATCATCACTGTTTAGATTTAGAGATTTTATAACCTCTATTTTGCCATTATCTTTGGTTAGTATATTATCTTCTTTTACGCCACTTACATTGCCTTCTTCATCAAACACAAATTCATTTGCAAAAATATGGTTACTTTTAATCCCATACTCACAAACAACGCTCTCTATAACATTTCTCATACCATTTGATACTATATAAATATATTCGCTATTTGCTTTTAAAAAATCTTTGTTTTTGATAAACGAATCGCTAACTTCGCCTTTTAACTCTTCAATACATTTGGCTATGTCTTTTTTGTTGGCAGATAAAAGCGCCATTCTTTGTTTAAGTGAAGAAGTAAAAGTAATCTCGCCATTCATAGCTTGGTTGGTGATGTATTTTATTTTTTCTAATATTTCATCTTTGTTTATTAGATTGTCCATAGCTATATTGGCTAATATATCTAAAGATTCTATTTTTAAAAATGTAGAGTCGTAGTCTATAATGTAATATTTCATTAGCTTCCTTTGGTGGTTATTATAGCAAAAGTTAAGATAAATATAGCTACAATCAATAAAACTAAACGAAGGTGCGAGATGAACAACCAACAAACAAATTACATACACGATGAAGATGAGATAGATTTATTAGAGCTTTTTAATGCTTTGATGAAAAGAAAAGTTTTTATTCTTAGTTTTGTATTTGCTGTTACTTTGCTTAGTGTTATTTATGTATTTAGTGCTACAAAAATATATGAAGTAAAATCAAATATCAAAATAGGTCTTATAGCTGGTGAGCCTTTGGATGAAGCAGGTGTTTTAGCCAAAAGCATAAAGGTTGTTTTTCATGTAGATGAAGAAGTTTACAAAGATGGCGAAGAATTTGTATCAAAAGTAGAATCTGTAAGCGTGGATAAGAACGCAAATAGTTTTATAGAAGTTGCCACACGGGGTATTTCTAATGATGAGGCTCTGAGCAAAAACAAAGAGGTGGTAGAATATGCAAAAAGTTTGTATGCACAAAAAATTGATTTTTTTAAAAAGCAAAAGCAATTAGATATAGAGCTTACTAAAAAACGAATAGAGATAAATAATAAAAAGATAAAAAATGCAAAAAAGGATGATAGTACATCGTTTTTGCTTATTAGTGAAAATTCACAATTACAACAAAAGCTTTTAGAGACTCAAAGTGTCATTAGTGAGTTTCAAACACATAATACGGATATAGTTGGCGGATATTTAATAAAGCCTAAGCCAATTAAGCCTAAAAAAGCACTTATTATAGTAGTTAGTTTTATAACCTCGTTTATAATGGCTATTTTTATATCTTTCTTTTTGGACTTTATACAAAACGCAAGAAAAGAAAACGATACAAAGAAAAAATAAAACCGCACTTGCGCGTAGTTGTGTGAGTTGATTGGTTTTAGTAGTTTTGTGATTTTGCAATATATGCTTTCACGCTTTGTGTTAGAGCGTCTTAGTGTTTGTTTTTGTTAGTTTTGTATTTAATCTTTTCTACCCACTCATCTAATGTTTTTAAAAATGCAATTTTATTTGAAGTATAAAAACTAAGCTTTTTTGAGAGCTTAGAGTCTATATAATCTTGCTCTACCCAACCACCAAAATTATGTGGATTTTTATATCCCATTTTTGGATTTATTAAATATGGTGGAATTTGCAATTCTTTATTATTTTGCACATATTCCATTGCCTTTTTTATTGCCATATACGAGCTATTGCTTTTTGGAGATGAGCTTAAAAACACAACACATTGAGCAAGAACTATCTTAGCTTGGGGGTATCCTATTTTTGAGACTATATTTAAAGTTGAGTTTGCAATATTTAGTGCATTATAATTAGCATTGCCAATATCCTCACTAGCAAAAATAGCAAGTCTTCTAGCAATAAAGGCGCAATCTTCGCCACTATTTATAAGCCTTGATAGATAATAAAGTGAGGCATCTATATCGCTCCCTCGCATAGATTTTATAAGCGCACTTATAAGGTTGTAATGAGTTTGGCTATCTTTTGCGCCTTCATGGGAGTATGTGTTTTTTAGCTCATTTAATGTTTTTATGCTTATATTGCTATCAACTTTTGCGCTAAAATCAATCAGCTTTAAAAGCTCTCTGCCATCACCATTTGACAGTTTTATTATATATTCTTTTGTGTCGTTATTTATTTTGATTTTTTGATTGTTTTTGTTTAGTGCAGTAATAGCTCTTTGTAATAATTCTAAAAGCTCATCATCGCTTAGGGCTTTAAATTCAAACAAAAAACTTCTTGACCGCACAGCACTTGTTAGAGTGTAGTAGGGGTTAGAAGTAGATGCACCCATAAAAACTGCCGTGTTGTTTTCCATATATGGTAGCAATACCTCTTGCCTTGTTGTGCTTAGTCTGTGTATTTCATCTATAAAGATTAAAGCTTTTGTGAGCGAGTTGGTGTATTTTTTTAGCACATCACGCAAATCTTCTACTTTAAAACTTGTGGCATTAAAGCTATAAAAATCCAATTCACATTCGTTGGCAATAACTCTTGCAAGGGTGGTTTTTCCCGTGCCACTTTTGCCCCAAAAAAACATATGTGGAATTTGTTTTGTTTTTATGAGTTTATAAATAGCCGTATCTTTGCCTAAAAAATGGCTTTGACCTATAAAATCATCTAATTTTTTGGCTCTTAATGTGTTTGCTAAAATTGTAATTCCTTTTATAATTGATATTTATTGTTTGGTGTTATTTTGCAATTGTGATAAAAATTGCTCTAATTCTTTTATATATGTTTGGAAATTTTCTATTCCTTGTTGTGTAATTTTTATATGTGTTTGCAATTTGTTTGTTTGTGCATTTTTGGCTTTATCTATGGTTATATATCCAGCATTTTGTAGCTTTTTTAGATGAGATGCCAAATTGCCATCACTTAGGTTTAGCTCTAATTTAATCATTTTAAATGTGAGTGTTTTGTTTGCTATTAAAAGTGCCATAAGAGTGGCTCGTATGTCTTGATGAAGTATGCTATTCATGGCTTTGTGTTTTAGTTTTTGTGGTTTTTTATTACAAATCCAAGATAAATAAGTGAGCCACTTGTAATAAGTGCAGATACAATACTAAGGTAGCTTAAAATATGATGAGAAAAATTTATAATAAGTGATAGAAGTAGTAAAATAGATATTAAAATATTGCTAAAAGCTATAATTTTAAATTGTTTGTTGTTTATGATAAAGCCGATATTTAAAATCAAAAAACCTATTAAAAAAACCCAAATAGGGTAGCAAAAATAGCCTATTTGGTATTTTACAAATATATAGCTAAGCACTATACCAAGACCAACAAAAAGAGCATTATTGATATATATAAACTTTTGAGAGTGGGTTAGGGTGAACAGATCGTATTTTGTATTTTCTTTTTTGCTCTCGTATCTGCTCCAAGCTAAACCAAGCAAACTTATAAGCACAATCCCAACCATAGCATAAGTCAAAGAAATATTTGATGTTGGCTCAAAACCCAAAAATAAAATAGCAGATATCACAGCCCAGATAAATATTGTTGTATGTCCATAGGGTATTATGTTTTGTTTATCGCATAATACATTGTGTATATTGTCTAATTGGCTCAAAACCTTTTGTTTGCCTTTTGTGTTGTTTTTGCTCATATTGCACCCTTTGTTATATGCTTATGGATATTTCATCATCATCTTGTTGTGTGTTGTTTGTGTCATATTTAATGCTTTTTGTTGGATATTTTTTCATAAATAAATTACAATCCATATTTGAGCTTTGCTTTACTATTATAGAGCATATAGTTTTTGATTTAAACCCATATGCTCTGCATCCATGCGGGCTTGCGCTATCCCAAGTCACATAATAGTGTTTGCATTGTTGGCATATTATTTTATTTGGCATTTTAATTATTTGTTTTTATTTGCATTGCTTTCATTTTGTATATATTTTTTAAACTCAAAAAAAGATGAATATTTTATAATCTCTCCCTTATTGTCAATATATGCCAAACCATAACCTTTTGCTAAGAGTTGATGCCAAAAAATCTTATCAATTTTACCACTTTTTTTGGCTATATCAAAATACTCGCACATAAATTTTGAATAATCATCTACGCTAACACATTCTTTCTCGCTAGTGGGTGCATAGGGTGCTGTGTTTTTTATTGGCCAGTTAGTCTCTGTGATATAAACCTTATTGCTTTTGGTTTTAGGTGAGAGTTTAACCATTGCATATAATAGTGATATTTTGTTTTTTAGGCTAAATCCAAGCTGTCTGTTATGTGGTGAGCCACGCCTATCTACATATAATAAATTATTAGTTATATCAAATTTTACTTTTTTAGTGTTATAAAGTGCGCTAAATAAATATTGATATTCAAAATCTATTATATTTGGAGCAATTAGTTTTATATTTGGATATTTATCATCTCTTAGTTTTTGCGCAACTAAAAAGAAGTTTAAAAACTCGCTAATACTAAAAAAACCCCACTTGATTCTATTTATTGCATTTGCAATCTGAAACTCATCACAAATATCGCTAAACTCTGAGAATATAATGTCCAAATTGGTTTTGAGAAGCTCTTTGTTGTCTATATGTTGCCTATCTTGCAGTATATTTATTGTTATATTTTTTACACTGCTGTTTTGCAAAAAGTTTAGTGCGAATTGTTTGTATTTTTTTATATTTTGTGTATCGCATAGGGGTATTCTTATTAGTATATCTGTTATTTTAAGCTCGTTTATTAGTTTTGCTTGTAGTAGTGGGCTTGTTTCTTTGTCTAAATTTACACCCATTCCTATTTTTAGTGTTTTTTTATCTTTTAATATAGCACCAAGTAAGCAAAAAAATGGAAGTGTGATAAAAAACCCAATATGTGAGAGTAAGTATTCTAAAAGGTATTTTTTTCTTTTTTTCTTTTTGTATCTTTTATCTTTAATAACATATGGTTGGTCTGAGTACTTATCCCATACAAAAATATCTTTTTTGTTGTTTCGTGTCATTTTATTATTTGTGTATTTTAAATTCTGTTGTTTTGTTTTGTTTTTTGTAAATATTGTTTATAGTATTTTGTGTTTTTTGCTCAATTAGCATTAGTTTTAACTGATAAAACTTTAAAAACATATTTATAGTAGAAGTTTTTGCAATCTCAAAACCTAAATAACCATCTAAAAACCCAAGCTTATAAATATACACTTCTATAAATTTAATAATAGGTTTAAGTGCCATTTTGGCAAATAGCAAAACATTAGTTTGAGTAAATATATATAATTTATCATAAATCAAATCAGATTTTGATCTTTTGTTTAAGTTGTTTAATATAATCCTTGCAGAAAGGTTTGAATATTTTTGCATTGTTTGTTTGTAATGACTCAAATCTTTGTAAGCATAATGGATTATGTTATTATTTATAAACTTGCATTTGTATTTTTTATTAACAGGGCTTATTCTCTCATGCACTAAGGCGTCATCCCATTTAAAATATCTTTTATCAAATAATCTTATTTTTATATCTTTATACCAGCCACCGTGCTTTATTTGCTTTTTGCCTATGAAGTTAGCCCTACACATTTTATAAGCTTTTATCTCTTTATGTGTTTTATTGCTTTTTGCATTTTTAATCTCTAAAATATTTTTTTTTAGCTCCTTGCTTATTCTCTCATCTGCATCCAAATTGAGCACCCAATTATGCTTACATGCTTTTGCTCCAAACTGCTTTTGTCTACCATAACCTAAAAACTCTTGCTCTATTACATTAGCTCCCATTTTTTTGGCTATTTTGCAAGTATCATCTTTGCTGTGGCTATCTATTATCACAATCTCATCACAAAAGTCCAATGATGCTATGCATTCTTTGATGTTTTGCTCTTCATTTAGGGTAATTATATAAGCTGATATTTTCATTATTGCTTCTTAGCGTTTATATTTATTTCCATAAGTGCATTTTTTATCTTTGCAAACACACTTTTTATGGTGTTTTTTATTTTCCGTTTTAAAAGCACTTTAGCTTTTAGTTCTTTATCATATTTGCTAATTTGCTCTAAGCAGTATCTTTGGTTTATATCCATATCTGATAGCTTGTCTTTTAAAAGCAGGTTAAAATATTGAGCAGATATTATTTGTATCATTTGCTCATTTGCCCAAAGTTTATTGAAGTTTTTAAACCCATCTAATACATTAAAAGGTTTAAAAATCATTCTATTTACATCTACAATAAAAAAGCAATAATTGCTTTTTTGTTTTTTTATTAGTATATTGCCTGGGGAGTAATCTTGATGAAATATGCCTACTTTGTGCAAGTTGTAGGTAAATGTTGTAAATTCTTTTGTGATATCTTGCCAATTAGGATAGGGTGCTTTATCTATTAGCTCTCTTATTTCAAAACAATTATCAATATATTCACATACATAATAACTCTCATTTATAAACAAGCCATCAAAAAAATCAATATAGCCTATTGGGTTTGGAGTTGCGCCATACTCTATGGTATCTTTTGTAAGTGATATTATTTTCTCAGAATACTCAAAAGACCTTTTTGCTTTTGAGTCTCTAAAAAATGTATAGATTATTTTGTTTATCAAATTAGGGCTTTTAAACTTTTTTGCTACATATTTTTTGTTTTCATACTCTATTAGCTTTATCTCGTTTCTGCCTTTGTATAAAACATTTGTGGAGTTTGCAAAATGCTTTTTGATATTTATTATTAAATCATGAGCATTTATGCCCAATATTGCATATTGTGTTTTCATATTTATTTTGTATTTCTGCCAATGCACTCAAGCACATCTTGGACGCTAATTTTTTCCATACATTCTACTTTTTTGCATTGCTTCATAACTTCTGTTTTATAGCAAGGCGAGCAAGGTAGTTTGGCATTTATCTCATAAGTTTTGCTTTTGTTAGTGTTTGGAGCAATCGCTTTTAGGCTTGTTGTTCCAAGCAAAACAAAACGATCACTATCAACACAAGCACCCATATGTTGTATGCTAGAATCACAAGACACCAAAAATTTAGCACCACTTACCAAGTTTATAAGCAGTGAAATATTTGTTTTGCCAAATAAGTTTAATATATTTTTATTATCGCATACATCAGCCAAGTTTTTAAAAGTCTGATTATCTTTGCTAACACCAACAATTAGCACTTGATAAGTTTTTGACAATTCCTTTGATAGAAGATGCCATTTTTCATCTCCCCAGCTTCTATAATCTAGTCTATTTTTTTTGTTTGAGTGGCTTGTGCTAGGGGCAATTATTATGTAGTTATCTGTGATGCTATGCTCTTTTATAAAGCTTACAAACTCTGTATCTTTGGTGTTTGTTATTATTTTAGGATTGTTTTTTTGCAATATGCCTTTGCTTATTGTTTGCGAACATATTCTTTTTAGTATGTCTACAACATTTATTGTTTTGTTTGTTTGTCCGTCATAGATTAAATTATCACTAAAATGACCAATTTTATTTTTTGCATAAATGCTTTTTGCAAGAGTTTTAAACTTTTTGTGGTATTCAAAATTTATAAATAAATCATACTCTTCTTTTTTGCTTTGTTTGATTATATGTTTTTTTTGATAGCTTAAAATAATGGGCCATTGTCTTTGGCTTAGAGTGTAAATATTTGTAATTCTTGTATCAAATTTAAATACACCTTTAAACTCTGGTTTGATTATAAAATCTATTTGGCAATCGCTCCCATAATGCTCTTTTAGGGCATCTATAATGAAAGTGCAATACACTAAGTCACCTAAAGCGCCACATCTTAATATCAAAACTTTTTTACTCATTTTTCCCACTTAAGCGCCACTTGGATATAATTTATTTATGAGAAAAAAAATTATATACACTTTTATAGCTATTTTATTTGTAATTATAGCATATAGAGTGTGGTTTGTTCATATTAATTATAGATTTGATAGTGTAGATGAAGGTAAGGTTTATAAATCTGCGCTAATTGATCCAGATAAAATAGATAGTTTTATTGTAAATAATCATATAAAAACTGTTATTGATCTATTAGAGCCACGATTAAGCGATGCGCTAAACCCTGGTGCTTTAAATGATGTTTTAAGTGAAGATTTAGCAATTAAAAAGCTAAATCAAAAATACCACCTAAATGTTACTCATATAAACATACCATCAGCCCAAGTTCCAAAGGCAAAACAACTAAAAGCATTTTTTAAGATATTGGATAATGAGTCTAATTACCCAGTTTTGATACATTGCTATCATGGCACAGGCAGAACAGAGCTGTATTCAGCACTTTATAATATTGAGTATAAAAATATGAGCAATAAAGAGGCAATATCTAAAACAAGGTTTGTAGTTCAAAGCCTATTTTACGATAGCTCATTTGCGCCCTCAAGAAGCAAGGGAGCGTTTTTGATCAATTACAAAAAACGCTCATTGCCTAATGCTACTATAAATACGATAGAGTAGTTATTAGCTAAATAATTGCCAATACAAAAGCTCCAATTTAATTTCTAAATTCTAACAGCTTTTTGGGCTTTTATATAAAATGTCTCTTCTATTCTAATGCCAAACTCATTTGGTATATAAATTCCAGGCTCTATGGTAAATACCATATTCTCTTGCAAAATAATGTCGCTATTTTTGCTTATAAAAGGTAGCTCATGAATATCTAACCCAACACCATGCCCAGTTGAGTGTGTGAAGTATTTCAAAAACCCAGCCTTGCATATCGCATCTCTTGCTTTTTGGTCTATCTTGCTTGCCATAACCCCAGCTTTTGCAACTTTTATAGCCTCATCTTGTGCTTTTTGCACTACATCATATACTTTTTTTTGCAGTTTGCAGTTTTTGTTATTTGTATTTAAAATAGTTCTTGTTTTATCTGTGCAGTAGTTTTTGTATTTTATTCCACCATCAAAAAGCACCAAATCATTTGTTTTTAGCTTTTTATTTGTTGGCACGGCATGTGGCTTTGCACTGTTTTGTTCTATTGCAGTTATTGGTTCAAAGCTAAGCTCATATTTACCTTTTTGGCTTAAAATCTCTTTGGCTTTAAAATTTATCTCATATTCTTTTATTTTTGCATTATTGCTATGCTCAAATATATTTTTTATATATTCTTCAAATTTTACAAAACCATCTCTTGCAATATTGGCACCCTTGCTTAGTTTTTTTATCTCCTTATTGGTTTTGATTATTCTTTTTAATCGCAAAAAACTGCTTTTGGCTTTTAGCTGATATTTGGTTTTTGAGCTTAAAACATTATAGGTTTGTATGCTCATATCACTTGTGTCGTATATTAATTTTTTGTTTTTAGATGTTGTTTTGTTTAAAATTTCTATTACGCTATCTAATAGCTTTGGGGTGATTATTGCTTTTGTGTTTTTAGATTTGCCCTCAAGCTCTCTTGCTTCTTGTGTGTATCTGCTATCTGTGATAAAAAACTTCTCACTGCCTAACACCAAAAGTATTGCATTATCGCAACTATATCCGCACTCATAAAAAATAGCACTCTCATTTGTGGTTATAAAGTTCATAAAATATCACAAATAATAAATTATAAAATGCTTTTAAAATGTTGCAATCCGAGAACATATCCATTTATGCCAAAACCACTTATTAGCCCAATAGAATTATTTGCTTTGGCAGTTAGTAAATTGTGCCTAAACTCTTCTCTTTTGTGAATATTTGATATATGCACTTCAATAGAGGGGGTTTGTACACTATTTAGAGCATCTAATATTGCAATAGAATAATGCGAATGCGCGCCAGGGTTTATGATAATGCCATCGCATTTGTCGCTATGGCTTTTGTGTATAAACTCCACTATATCAGCTTCGTTATTGCTATTAAAACACTCAACTTCAAGGTCTAACTCATTTGCTTGTCTCTGCAGTAAGGCTTCTAATTCATCTAATGATGTGTTTCCATATATGCTACTCTCTCGCACACCTAACATATTCAAATTTACACCATTTATTACATATATTTTGTTTTTGCTCATCATCTGCCTTAAATGTTTTTGTTTTTTATGGCTATAATTTTACAATGAAGTATATTAAAGTTGATTATATAATATGTTGCAATAACTCATTTAAAATTATCAAAAACGGCGCGATTGTTTTTGATAAACATATAATAGATTTTGGCGTCTATGAGGATATGCAAAAAAAACATAAAAAGGATTTTGAATATCAAGGGAAGGGCTCTATTTTGATGCCAGCTTTTATAAACCCACACACTCATTTGGAATTTTGCAACAACACAAGCGCTTTTGAGTATGGTAATTTTACTAAGTGGCTTAAAAGCGTTGTTTTTGCAAAAAGCCCAAAAGCAAATAAAAAGCAAATAAAACAAGCACTTGATGATATGTTATTTTGCGGAGTAGGTAGCATAGGGGCTATTAGTTCTTTTGGTTTAGATATTGATGAGTGTGCAAATAGCAAAATTAATGTAGTGCTTTTTAATGAGATTTTAGGAAGCAAGAAAAATATGTTTGCAGATATAAAACAAGATTTTAAAAAACGATTAAACAAAAGCTTAAAGCTATCTAAAAACAACAATAGCTTTATACCTGCTATTAGCATACACTCGCCTTATTCTACTTCTAAAACGATAGCAAATTATGCCATCAAACAAGCCAATAAACACAACCTATCTATTAGCTCTCATTTTTTAGAAAGCATTGATGAGAGAGATTACATAAACAAAAGCAAAGGTGCTATGAAAGAGTTTTTTAAAAGAGTATTGAGCATAAATAAGCGAAATTATAAAAGCTCTTTGGAGTTTTTGTCGCTTTTTGATAATTTTAAAAGCCACAAGGGAGTGCTATCTTTTGTTCATTGTAATTTGGTTACAAAAAAGCATATATCTAAAATAAACTCTCTAAATGCTAGTATTATTCATTGCCCAAAATCAAATACACTTTTAAACTCCCCACTATTAAAAATATACAAAAAAACATTTTCTAAAACAAATATATCATTAGCAACAGATTCACTAAGCTCCAATAATTCAATGCATATAATAGATGAGCTAAAATATGCTATTTTTTTACACTCAAACAATAGTAAAACAGATATTCACACTATTGCAAATAATCTTTTATTATCTGCTACAAACAACGCAGCCATATCTTTGGGGCTAAAAAAGGGAGTTGTTAAAACTAACTACGATAGTGATTTTATAATTACTAAGTTTAAGTTGAGCGATAATATAAATATCAAAAATATTGCTCTAAATTTAATACTAAATATAAAAAAAGAAAATATAAAATCTATTTATTTAAATGGAGTTTGCATTAGATGAATGGCTCAAATACCATTTATACATATCCATCATACCATCTTTTAATTGTATTTTATGTTTCCATCCAAGTGAGTGCAGTTTGCTTACATTTGTTAGTTTTTTCATAGTGCCATCTGGCTTGTTGGTATTAAAATAAAGCTCACCCTCAAAACCCACAATGCTCTTGCACATCAAGGCAAGTTCTTTTATGCTTATATCCTCGCCTGTGCCTATGTTTATATGAGTATTTCTTATCTCTTGTGCTTCTTTTTTTTCTTTGGTTTGTGTTTTTATAATATCTTTAAAGTCAATATTCTCAAGCAAATAAACACAAGCATCTGCCATATCTAAACTATTTAAAAACTCTCTTTTAGGTTTGCCACTTCCCCATATTTCTACCTTGCTACCACTTACTCCAAATTTTTCCAAATACTCTTTTGCTTTATCTAATGAGCACATTTTTAAATCTCTCAACACTTCATCATATTTCTGCTCGCTAAGAAGCTTAGCTAAATGTATTTTTCTAATAAGCGCGGGCAATACATGCGATTTTTCCAAATCAAAATTATCATTCTTCCCATACAAATTTGTAGGCATTACAGATATAAAGTTTGTGCCATATTGTAAATTATAACTCTCACACATTTTTATACCGGCTATTTTTGCTATTGCATAAGGCTCGTTTGTGTATTCCAACTCACTTGTAAGCAAACTATCCTCGCTCATAGGTTGAGGTGCATTTTTAGGATATATGCAAGTGCTACCCAAAAATAAAAGCTTTTTGACATTATGCAAATAGCTCTGATGAATTATATTGTTTTGAACTTGCAAATTTTCATATATAAAATCAGCCCTATAAGTATTATTAGCAATTATCCCACCAACTTTTGCAGCAGCCAAAATAACTACATCTATCTCATTGTTATTAAAAAACTCAGCCACCTTGTTAGAATCTAGCAACTCTAACTCTTGATGAGTTTTATATATTAAATTTGTATAGCCTTTTGCTTTTAGGTTTTTGACAATAGCAGAGCCAACTAGCCCTCTATGCCCTGCTACATATATTTTGCTATTTTTTTGCATCTTGGCATTTAATTTGTTTTGCGTCATATTACTATTACAGATCGCCTTTGCGCTCTCCTCCTCTTCTTGGAGTTGGGTAACTATCAGTTTTTGTAATTTTTCGTTAGACATAGCATTAAACTTTAAACCATCTTATTCAAAATAGCTCATAGTTTTATACCCGCCATCTTGCAAATACACATCTTTGCTCATTAGTTTTAAATCACTCTCCATCATATCATCAACCAAATCTTGCAAACTATACTCTCTCTTCCAGCCTAATTCTTTTTGTGCTTTTGTAGGATCCCCCAAAAGCAAATCAACCTCTGTTGGTCTAAAATACCTACTATCAACTGCCACAACTTCTTTGCCAATTTCTAAGCTATATTTATCATTATTGCATTTTTTAATATATGCTTTTTCGCTAACGCCACTGCCTTTAAATTCAAGCTCAATACCCACAAAAGCAAATGCCATTTTTACAAAATCTCTAACCATAGTAGTCTCACCAGTTGCTATAACCCAATCTTGTGGCGTGTCAGCTTGCAATATCATCCACATCATTTTTACATAATCTTTTGCATGTCCCCAATCTCGCTTAGCATCCAAATTTCCCAGATAAAGAGTGTCTTGCAGACCCAATGCTATTTTACTAACTGCTCTTGTTATCTTTCTTGTTACAAATGTCTCACCTCTAACAGGGCTTTCGTGATTAAACAATATCCCATTACAAGCAAACATATTATAAGCTTCTCTATAATTTACTGTTATCCAATATGCATACATTTTTGCTACTGCATAAGGGCTTCTTGGGTAAAAGGGCGTGCTCTCGCTTTGTGGAGTTTCTTGCACTTTTCCATACAATTCGCTCGTGCTAGCTTGGTATATTTTTGTTTTTTTCTCCAAACCCAATAGCCTTATGGCTTCTAATATCCTTAGAGTTCCCACGCCATCAGCATTTGCCACATATTCAGGTGTTTCAAAAGACACTGCCACATGGCTCATAGCAGCAAGGTTATATATCTCATCTGGTTTTACTTCTTGGATGATTTTTGTTAGATTCATACTATCAGTCATATCGCCAAAATGAAGTATAAAATCTCTATTTTCAATATGCGGATCTTGGTATAAATGATCTATTCTATCAGTATTAAAAAGCGAAGTTCTTCGTTTTATGCCGTGAACCTCATAGCCTTTTTTGAGCAAAAACTCTGCCAAATATGAGCCATCTTGCCCTGTTATTCCTGTAATTAGTGCTACTTTTTTGCCCATTTGTTTCCTTTAAAATGATGCTTATTATACTATAAAATACCATAAGCTAAAGTATTCATTGTAAAATACCCAAAGTTAGCACCATATAGAGCATATTATGATACAATATGGCATATTTTTATTGTGGAGATAAATTGTTTAAAATTATTTTTAGTATTTTTTTATTTTTTGCATTATTTTCAAATAGCATTTTGGCTGTTAATGTTTTTAGCGATGGCTCAGTTTCTACTACATTGCAAGAAGAAATGTTTTCTATGACCAAAACCAAAGCGCGTCAGATAGATAAAAAAATGCTAAAACTCTACAAAAGCGAGCATTACCAAGAGGCGTTTACTCTAATGCAAAAAACAAAAATCTATAATGCTGATAATTTTTATTTTCATTATATTTATGCCCAATGTGCCAAAAATTTGGGCAAATACGATGAAGCCGCACAAGCTTTTGAGAGAGCTTTAATATTGCAAGGCGATTCGGCAGGTGTTAGGTTTGAGCTTGCCAAAATGTATATTGAGCTTGGCAATTATGTAGAAGCAAAAATTTTAATATTAAATATTATTGAATTTGCAGCAAATGATGAAATAAAGCGAGATTTAGAAAAACTTTTATCTTCAATAGATCAAAGAAACAAAGAGCATTATTTTAGTCTATATGCAAGAGCATCTGGTGGAACCGAAACTAATATTATCAATCAAGCCAAAGATGAATATTTTGTTTATCCAAACTGGCAATATTTTAATGATGTAATAACAAGATACGATAAAAATAACACTCTACTTAAATATTCCAAAAACCAAAAAGTCCCAAGATCAAATTCAAATGCCGCATCATCGTATTTATCTGAGCATATTGATTTAACTTATATATACAGAAGTATTGGCAGTAATTTTTATTGGCGTGCAAAGTTAGCGTTAGATAAAAAAGATGCACTCAATGCTAATTATCATTATTTGAGATTAAATTACAAGGCTAGTTTGATATGGAAAAAAAGAAGTTTTGTATTAGGGGCAGATGTTTTTGGGGTAAATTCCAAACAAAATGAAAATTCTTTAAATGAAAACATAGCCCCCCTATTAGATAGGCTTGCTACGCGTTTAAGCTACACTTATATAGGTGGTGATGATTTTCGGGTAACTGCTTATAGCACAATAGGTTTTAATAAAAGAGGGGTAGAAAAAGAAAAAACCAATACATTAGATTTTGGGTTATTGTTTTTTAATTCATTTTTCAATGGAGCTATTAGCAATTCTTTTGGAGTAAACGGGGTTAATGAAAATACACTATTGTTGACAAAAAAACAAATGTTTATCAACAAACCAAGCGCTTTGTATGTAGATGATAAATATAGTTATAGCGGGTTTTCTTTTAGTGATTATTTAGCCCTGCATGTTACATCCTCTACTTTGATATTTGCAAATATAAAATTTGGAAACAATAAATACAAGCATCTTAATTGGTTGTATAGCCTTTTTAATGATGTGCCAGCCAATCCGGGGAGATATGGGCTACAACAAGCAAAGTATAGGCAAGATACGTATGTGGGAGTTTATGCAGGTTTTAGACATAATTATTTAAATTATTTTACTATAGGCTCTAAGGTAGGCTATTATAATAATAATTCCAATATTCCACTTTATAGATATGAGAATTTTTTTATAGATGCATTTATTGAAAGGAAATTCAATTGGTAAATTACAATAAAATAAAAACTACAACATTTATAGCTCTATGGTGTATTTGTTTTTTTCTTACATCTATGTATTCGCAAACAAATAAGGGTATAGGGTTCATTGGTGCATCTTTTGGGGATAATATAATATCAAGAAATGGTGTTCATATAAAGGCAAAATCTGGTGTTAAGATATACGAAAAAGATATTTTAATAACACGAAAAAATGGCAAATTGCAATTTAAATTAAGCGATGATACTTTTGTAAGCTTAGGAGTTGCTTCAAAAATATCAATATCTAAGTATAGCTATGTGCCAAATAATGAAAACTCTAAAATAATATTACATAGTGAAGTTGGAGTTTTTAGAGTTGCATCTGGAAAAATAGCTAAATTAAATAATGAAAACTTTATAATAAAAACAAGAAATTCTGCTATCGTAGCAGATGATGATATTGTGAGAATAAATATAGAATCAAAAACGAATTCCCCAGATGCCATAGCTTGTCTAAAAGGAAGTGTATATGTTAAAAACTCTCGCGATATTGACAATATTCAATCTGGGGAATTTATAAACGTTGGCTCTAAAAGTACTATAGGCGATGTATTGTCATATAATGCAAAAAATATGCCAGGCTTAAAAGATTATAAAATAGGCAAAGAATATATTAAATCAAAAAAACAGGCCGATATTGCCCTTAAAGAGATTAAAGGTAGCACATTAAAAGCAGAAAAAAAGTTTGATGATAACTTAGATTTGTATTTTGTAAAAAAACCTGCTAATCAATTGCTTCCTAAAACTAATCCATATATTTTGCCTGATGGTTTTTATGTATTTGATGTTTCTAATGTTGGAAATGATGTCTTAAAACTAAAATATAAAGTTGAAAAAGGAAGAATAACCGATTATGATTTTCAAGCACTTGGAGATATTTATGATAAAAGTAATTTTCAAGCAAGTCAAGGTCTGAGCAGAATTACCGCTTTTAGAGGCAAGGTTGTTGGACAAATGGACAATGGAGATAGCATATTAGGGCAATTTTTATTTAATATAGACTTGAAGACTTTAAAAATTGATAGAGATAGTTATTATTCATTTTTAGTGCAACAAACACAAACATATTGGAGAGTTATTGTGTTTAGTGATAATGATTTTGCACATTTAGAGGTTAAAGATTATAAATTAGCATCAGATGTGAGCGGAGTTAGTATTGTAAATAGCGATATTAAGGTATATACAACTAAGGGCGATACAGCCCCAAAAGGTCTTGGAGGGTTGTTGTATTTAAAAAATGCAAATGGAGAAGTTGCTAATACTTTTTATGGTGGAGTTATATCTAATAGCTTTCCTAATTTTAATAGCGTAGAAGCTTCTAATTATTAGGGTTTAATTTTTTATTTTAATAGCATAATGAAAAAGTTTTTATTATTATTTGGTGCATCTTGCATAATAACTGCTGCATTTGTTTTTATATATATTACAAAATATGACTCTGTTGCTATTTATGATGGGCAAATGGTTAGTGCGATGTTCCAAATTAGGGGGCAAAAACCCGCATCTGATCTTATAGAGATTGTAGATATAGATGATAAAAGTTTGCATACTCTTGGGCAATGGCCTTGGAGTAGAAATAAAATAGCCAAAATAGTAGATAATTTAGTTGCGAGCGGTGTTGGCATTATTGGTTTTGATATTGTTTTTGCAAGTAAAGATAATTCATCGCCCAAAAAAATAATACAAGATTTACAATTAGATGTTGTATATTTAGAGCAAATGATGCAAACGCTATCAGGTAAGAGTGCTAAGATATTAGACTATGATGAAGAATTTGGCAAATCTTTACAAAAAGCACCAGCTATTCTTGGGTATATTTTTAATTTTGATAACAAATTTACACGAAATCACCACACTCCTCAAAATAAAGCAATAATTATCCAAAGATATGTAAATAATGTTCAAAAAGGCATACCTTATAGTCTTGATGCAAAAGATGCTGTATTAAACACTCCTATTGTGCAAAAAAGCG
>CAZXTK010000002.1:1999-37754 GCA_964643665.1 uncultured Campylobacterales bacterium | reverse complement strand
GAATACTTTAAAGCTTTGAGTTTCTTTTGATAATTATAAAGAAGTAAAAAGCTCACTATATGTTTTTTAGTATATCTAATTGTCATAATGTAAAGTTAGTTGTATTACCTTTAAGAGCCATATTCATTATCTCTACTCATCCATTTGTCCAAGAATGTCTAAACTTAGTTTATGCTCAATATTATGTTCTGCTCTGATTTATGACATTGTTTTAGCATTAGTGTGTTGTATATTTCCCATAGGTTTTTAAACAAAACCCATAAGCGGACATAAAGCTGTCTAATTAGCATATTATACTTTTATCATCACTAAACAGGAGTTGTGTATAAGAAGAAGAATAAGAAGATCATCAAGAAGGTCAAATCAAAATATTTGTACTAAAGACCAAATTGTAGAAAAAGACCTTCAAGATAAAATATCATTATGGATATCGCGAATCATATTTAAACTAAAAACCGAAAAAAAGTTTTTAGATCACGACAATTATTTTGACAATGAACAAGTTGCTTCGTATTTGGGGTTAGAAGAATACACCATTATGGACAAAGATGATTTTAAAAGAAGCGAAGTGTTAAGAGAGCTAAAAGAGAAATATACCAAGATAGGCAAACAAAAAAACAAGGCATGGATAAATAGAATATTAAAAACCAACACTATACCTACTATATGGATAACAAACAATATTCAACGTATTGATAATGCAATAGTAAGAAGATTTGATATGAATATACAAATGCCTATACCGACAAAGAGCAAAAGAGCAAATATCATAAAAAAATACAGCAATAATATACTATATATAAATTAGAACTATACAGCGGAGTTTATTCTATGCTTTTTGGCACGAATAAGCCAAAATAAATTAAAATAAGCCTATTTGCACTTGCCAAGTTTTAGATTGGCTTTATTTTTAGATATAGTTGATTTGCCTATGCCTTTTACTTTTGTAAGCTCATCTATGCTTTTGAAGCATTTGATAGACTTTCTGTATTCAACAATAGCTTGTGCTTTTTTCATACCAATGCCTTTTAGAGACGAGAACTCTTTGGCTGATGCATTGTTTATATCCACAGATGCAAACAAAAATGCAACACTTAAAAATAGTGATAATAAAATTTTCATAATTAATCCTTAGTTTGTGATAGATGAATTATTCCATAATTGAAAATAAAATGCAAATTCGATTAGTTAGCATTTGTCATATTTCGCTAAGTTGTCGTTTATTTCTTCCCAGTTTGCTTTTGATGCTACAAAAATATGTGCCTTTGGCTTTTCTTGTATATCTCCCTCAAGACTCCCAAGCCTAATTCTCACAATGTTTGGGGCAAGTGTGTTTTTGCTCATAATAGGCGATCCACAATGTTTGCAAAAATATTTTGTTCTCTGCGAAGATGACTGATACCCTGTTAGCTCATCTTCACCGCAAACAAATTTAAAGCCATCTTTCTCTACATTACCATTGGTTGCAAACGCGCTACCTTGCGCCTTTCTGCAATTAGAGCAATGACAATGAACTATGTCTTTTATTTCGCTTGTTATTTCAAATTGCACTTTGCCACATAAACAACTACCTTTATACATTTTTGCTCCTTTTTGTTTTGGTGTGTAAAATGATAGCAAAACTGCATATTGTTTATTTGAATTTAACCAGCCATATATATGATTTTTACAAATTAAATTATGCTTTTAATGTGCTATTAGAAGCAATATACCCAAGGTGTAGTGGAAGTAATTAGTGAGTTTTGTTTATTGATTGGATTATATTAGATTGTTGTTTGGTGGAGCGTATCGGGTTCGAACCGATGACCTCTACGCTGCCAGCGTAGCGCTCTCCCAGCTGAGCTAACACCCCAAACAATGATATTTTAGCATATTATTTATAATCTATTATCTTACACCCCATCATCAATAAATCTATGCTAAAATGCCGTATGAATTTTTTATCAAGCGCATTATTTGAGCCATTTTTCAAACCAAAAGACTATGCAAAAGGTTTTTTGCTAACATTTTTAATACTCTCAATTTCTTATGCTCTTAGCTACATTATCCCATTGGGGGCAGTGGCTATTTGTATCATTTTGGGCATTTGCCTAACAAACATCTGCACAATAAAAGACGAATATAAAAAAGGTCTTAAATACGCCTCTACCACCATTCTTGGGTTTTCTATCGCTCTTATGGGTATCAACCTAAACTTTGGTGTTATCTCACAGCTTGGTTTTAGCCTTATTTTTATAATAATTTTTACTATGGCAGTAGCTATCATCTCTACTATATTATTAGCAAAACTATTTAAAATAGATAGCCATCTATCAGTTCTTTTGGGTGTGGGCAACGGGGTGTGCGGAAGTGCTGCAATAAGTGCCATATCGCCTATCATAAAAGCAAAAGAACAAGATGTGGCAACAAGCATAGCTGTTGTTAATTTTTTAGGTGTTATTGCCTTGTTTGCCTTTCCTGTGTTGCTTAGCAATCATATAAGTGAGCTATTATTTGGTGTAACTTTTAGTGATTTAAACGCGGCAGTTGTAATAGGTAACACTATCCAAGCAGTTGGTCAAGCAAGTGGTGCAGGTTTTAGTGTAAATGATGAAGTAGGGGTGTTAGCTACTACTGTAAAAATGGGTAGGGTGCTTATGCTAACCCCTTTGGTTTTGTTGATTGTTTTTATTGTGGCTTATGCAAATGCCAAAAATAAACAAGTAAATAGTGCAAATAATACTTCAAACAATGTGTCCGTGCCTACTTTTATAATCTTTTTTATCATCTTTTCTGCGATTAGCTCGTTTGAGGTTTTGCCCAAACAAGCGGTTGATACGATATCTAATATTTCTCATTTTGCTTTGGTTTTTGCAATGAGTGCATTAGCTCTTGGCATTCATTTTAATAGTATAAAAGATAACGCACTAAAAGCACTGGCGTTAGCTAGTGTTGTTTTTTGCATACAAATAAGTATCACTTTGGTTTGGATTTTTGCATAGTCTTTATGCACTTGGTGTAATATATGCAAGATGAACAAAGCATTTCATTAAATGGTGTTGTAAAAAGAATAATATTTAGTGGCGATAATTTTGTTATTGCTTGTTTGAATGACGATACTATCATATGTGGTAATTGCTCATTAGATGCCAAAAGCTTGGTTGGAGAGGAAGTAAGCATTAGTGGCAAATGGGTAAGGCACCAAAAATATGGCAAGCAATTTGAGTTTTATGAGCTAAACATTAGCCAAAACGAGATGGTGTTTTTTTTAAACAAGATAGTAAAAGGCATTTCAAAAGCAAATGCGAATATTTTGATAGACACTTATGGAGATAAACTTGCAGATATATTAGACAAACCAAACCCAAAAGAGCTACTCAAACTAAAAGGCATAAAAGAAAAAAAGCTTTTGATGATAAAAAAATCGTGGGATGAGCATAAGCATTTAAAAGAGATAGGCTCATTTTTGGCTAAATTTGGGGTTAGCAAGTTTTTGATAAGCAAGATATATGAGTTTATTAGCCAAGCAAATCTAAAAATAGACGATATTAAACAAAACCCTTATGTGCTTATGAATATAAGGGGTGTGGCGTTTAAAAAAGCAGACGAGATAGCGCTTGCCATTGGCATAGAAGAATTTAGCGATTTTAGAATAAAAGCTTGTATGAATTATGTGCTCAAATACATTAGCGAAAACGAAGGCTCATCATCTGTATCTAAAAATCTACTGTATGCAAAATTAGATGAAGAGCTAAAATGCGAAAAAAACTCAAAAGATAGCATTTATGAGCAAAGCTTGATAAAAGCAATAGCAAATAGTGAGATATATGAAACCTCATATGAGAGATATGCTTTGGCTATGTATTATAACTGCGAGAGTAGGATACTTGAATTTTTTAAACACCGAAGTAGCAAGATTAGTGGCTCAAAAATAGTAAATGATATAGAAAAATACATCCAAAACAAAGAAAAGCAATTGGGCTTTTTGCTTGATGAGGACCAAAAAAAAGCAGTTAGGCTGATAAATGATGGCGTGAATGTTCTTTTGCTTATAGGGTATGCGGGAACAGGAAAAAGCACATCATCAAAAGCATTGCTAGATTTATTGCATGAGAAGTTTGATTATGATGATATTTGTGTTATTGCTCTTAGTGGTATTGCAAGTCAGAGAATAAACGAAACCACCGGATATAGAGCATTTACTATTCAATCGCTTCTTATAGCAAATGAGCAGAGCGAAACATTTGATTATAAAGTTATATTATTAGATGAAGCATCTATGGTAAATAGTGTTATGTTTCATCAGATAATTAGCAAACTTAGCGATGATTGTGTTTTTATTATTGTTGGTGATGATGGGCAATTACCAGCTATTGGTGCGGGTGATGTTTTGCGAGATTGTATAAAGCACGACTTAGCACCTATGTGTAAATTAGAAACCCTACATAGACAAAGCGAAAAACAAGCAATAGCTGTGATAGCAAACGACATACGAAAAGGTAAAGTGCCTGATTGTTTGGGTGATGAGAGTGCTCAATATGAGGATTTTAATTTTGTAGATGTGAGCATAAAAAACTATTATAAGGTAAAAAACACCATAGATCCAAATGAATTTAAGGCACTATCTCACAAGAACAATGAAGATATTTTGGAGCATATTTTAAAAATAAGCAAAGAATATAAACAAAAGGTAGATGAAAATCTAAAAAACAAGAAAATAGACAAAGCCCTTAGGAGTTTTCAGGTTATTACGCCTATCAAAATGGGTATTTTGGGCAGCGAAAACCTAAACAAACAATTACAAAAAGTTTTTAACGATAGAAAAAACTATCATAGCGCAAGAACATATAAATATGGAGTGAGCGATAAAGTTATTCATATCAAAAACGAAAATATGCAATGTCAAAGCATAGATGAGTATAAAAATGGGAGTGAAAAATTTAGCAAAAAACGAATATTTAACGGGCAGTTAGGGCTTATTGTAAAAATAAATGCCACAGATGAGCAATGTATAGTGTTGTATCCTAATGATAATTTGATAGTGTATTATCATTTTGATGATTTGGATATTTTGCTCTCATTAGCATATGCACTAACTATTCACAAAACCCAAGGAATGGAGTATGATTGTGCGCTTTTGCCTATGAGTTTTAGCCATTATATTATGCATAATACCAAACTTTTATACACAGCAATCACAAGAGCAAAAAAGATGTGCTATGTTGTAGGCGAGGTAGAGGCGTTTAAGAGTGGATGCAAAAAGCTAAACACCACTATACGACATACCATTATAGATGATTTGCTTAGTAAAAAAGACTAACTATCAAAAAAAACTATATGCTAAAACCCATAAAAATGTGGGAAAATAACAATAGAAGCCAACACAAGAACTTGTATGATAATAAATGGCACAACGCCTTTGTAGATATCTATGGTGCTAATATATGAAGCAACCCCTTTTAGATAAAACAAGCTAAACCCAAATGGTGGTGTCAAAAAAGAAGATTGCAAATTCATAGCTATTAAAATAGCAAACCAAATAGGATCTATGCCAATAGCTTGTGATATTGGAAGAAGTATTGGAACTACAATATATGATATTTCTATAAAGTCTATAAAAAAGCCCAAAACAAAGATAATAAGCATACTAAGAAGTATAAAACCCCATTTTTCTCCTGGTAGGCTTGTCATAAACTTCTCAACAATCTCATCTGCCCCAGTATAAACAAACACCATAGAAAATGCAGTAGCACCTATTAAAATAGCAAATACCATAGAAGTAATTCTCACACTATCTTTAGCGCTATCCATCATTAGTTTGATGCTAAATTCATTGTAAAATTTTGCCAACAAAAGTGCACCAATAGCACCCACAGATGCAGACTCTGTCGGTGTTGCAATACCTGCAAATATTGAGCCTAAAACTATAAAAATAAGAATAAATGGAGGTATTATGGCTTTTAGTGCTTTTAATATACGCTCTTTTTTGTCTTGATTAGATTCATCAACAATTGCAGGTGCTATATCTGGTTTTAGAAACGAAGCAATAAGAATGTATGCAATATATCCGCCAACTAACACCATAGATGGAGCAAGTGCAGCTTTAAACAAATCTCCAACACTCACACCAAACACATCAGCTAAAATAATAAGAATAATAGAAGGCGGAATAATCTGCCCCAAAGTCCCACTAGCACAAATACTACCACATGCAAGTGGTTTGTTGTATTTGTATTTTAGCATGACAGGCAAGGCAATAACGCCCATAGCTACAACACTCGCACCAACAACTCCGGTAGATGCCCCAAGCATAACACCCACTATTATGGTAGATATTGCCACACCTCCACGAATATTGCCAAACATCTCGCCCATAGCTTGCAATAATCGCTCGGCTAATTTTGATTTTTGCAACACTATCCCCATAAATATAAACAAGGGCACAGCAAGTAATATTTTGTTTGTCATTATAGAATAAATTCTAAACGGCATCATAGAAAACATAGAAATAAACTCATCATAAAAATCAAGCAATGTGCCACCATCTGGGATTATCTCAAAATACGCACTAATTGCCCCAAAAATAATAGACACAAATGCAAAAGAAAATGCCACAGGGTAGCCAAGCAAAAGAGCTAAAAAAGCAAACCCAAACATATAGATACCTATCATTATTTAGCCTTTAAGGTGTTTGAGTTTTTAATAATATAGCCAATAGAAGTGATTATAAGTAACACAAAAGCAAGTGGTATCATAGCCTTTATTGCCCATCTATGGCTTAGCCCACCTGGGTCTTGACTAATCTCATTTGTTGTATATGAATCCATAACAAACTCATAGGAGCCGTATATGATAAGCAATGAAAAAGGAATAAGCATAAAAATTGTGCCAAATATATCTATAATAGACTTTCTTTTTTTGCTAAATCTCTCATAAATAAAATCAACCCTAACATGAGATTGACTGCTTAGAGAATATGAGATACCAAGCAAAAACATAGTAGCAAACAAATGCCACTCCATCTCTTGAGATGCAATTATGCCTATATTAAAAAAATATCTAAGCACTACATCAATAAACACATTAGCCATCATAAGCAATAATAAAACTGCCGTTATGTTGGCTACCGCGATATCTAATTTTTTAAAAAACATTATAAATTTATTTGCTATCAGCTTCCTCAAGCGTTTTTAGATAGCTATACTCGCCCATTTTTGACCATGCTCTTGCTTTTTTTATCCATTGTTTTTGGTTTTGGTATATCTCTTTAAACAATTTATTTTTCGCACTATATTCATTCATAACTTCATTTGTTGCTTTATGCATAGCTTTTAGCACTTTTGGTGGGAATGATTTTACTTTTATATTTGGATAGTCGTTTTTCATTTTTGCCCACGCATTTGCACTATCGGCAAAGTTTTGCATATACATATCAGCAGTTGCTGCTTTCATAGCAGTAATAAGCATTGCTTTGTATTCATTAGGTAGCTTTTTAAACGCTCGCTTATTTACTAAAAATTGCATCTCACTTGCAGGTTCATGCCATCCTGTGTAGTAATATGGTGCTATTTTGTAAAAGCCCATTTTTATATCCATACCAGGCCCAACCCATTCAAGCGCATCAATAACACCTCTATCTAATGAAGTATAAAGCTCACCAGCTGGTATATTTGTAACCACCACACCAAGCTTTGCCATAACTTCACCAGCAAGTCCAGGGATCCGCATTTTAAGACCCTTCAAATCATCTACGCTTTTGATTTGTTTTTTAAACCAGCCACCCATTTGCACGCCTGTGTTACCACCAGGGAAGCTAAGCACTCTAAATTTGTCATATACTTTATTCATATACTTCATACCATCGCCATAATAAAACCACGCATATTGCTCTTTTGTGGTCATACCAAAAGGCATTGTTGTAAACCATATAGTGTTTATATCCTTACCTTTCCAATAATACGAGCTAGAATGCCCCATTTGGTATTGACCACCTTTTACCATATCCAAAATACCAAGCGGAGCCTTGTGCTTTTCTTTGCCTTCAACTTTTATGATAAATTTACCACCACTCATCTCTTTTACCATTTTTGCTACTTTTTTTGCAGGTGATGCAAGTGGGGTTAGGGTGCTTGGCCAAGTTTGAGCTAATTTCCATTTTACTTTTTTTGATGCAAATGAAGGTGTTAGCAAAGACGCTAATAAGCCTAATATTACGGTGGTTTTTAGTATTGGTTTTATGATATATCCTTTTTGCTTTTGTTGGTAGATTTTATTAAAAATAAGCTTTGTAGCCACTTATGGTTGATTTTGGTGGGTGATTAGTTTTGAATAATGCTACTAAAGGTGCATTTTAATTTTTGTGCTTATGATACAATCGCATCAAACAAGCAAAAGGAGTTAGCAATGAGTATATTTGAAAAACTAACAAACAATATGCAAGAGAGTATAGAGTCAGCCCTATCTCTAGCATTACACAACAAAAACCCAGAGGTTGAGCCTATTCATATGATATGGGGACTACTTAGCAATCACGAATCGCTCTTAAACCAAACTCTAAATAAATTAAATATAGACAAAATGGCAATAGAGCTTGAAGCAAAAAGTTACGCTGAGAGATTACCAAAAGCATCTAACATAACTAAAGAGAGCATTAAGGTATCAAAAGCGCTGTCTGATTCTTTGCAAAATGCACAAGGAGCTATGGTTAGTGGTGGAGATAAATATTTAGCCGTAGATACTTGGCTTATTGCAAACATAAACGAGCCATATATTAGTGAGATTATTTGTAAATATGTGGATAAAATGGAGTTTAAAAAATCTCTTGAATCAATAAGGGGTGGCAAGAGTATTGACACGCAAAGTGCAGATGATGTAGCGCAAGCTCTAAGTAAATATGGAGTTGATCTTAACCAAAAAGCATTAGATGGAGAGCTAGACCCTGTAATTGGGCGTGATGAAGAAATACAAAGAGCAATGCAGATACTTATTAGAAAAACAAAAAACAATCCTATTTTAATAGGTGAGCCCGGAACGGGAAAGACTGCTATAGTAGAAGGCTTGGCGCAAAAAATAGTAGATAAACAAGTGCCAACAAGCTTGCAAAATATGAAAGTAATATCTCTTGATATGAGTAGGCTAATAGCAGGTGCTAAATATAGAGGCGAGTTTGAAGATAGACTAAAAGCTGTTGTAGATGAGGTTAAAAAAGCAGGAAATGTGATTTTGTTTATAGATGAGATTCACACAATAGTAGGTGCAGGGGCTAGTGAGGGTAGTATGGATGCTGCTAATATATTAAAACCAGCCTTAGCAAGAGGAGAGCTACACACCATTGGTGCTACAACTCTAAAAGAATATAGAAAATACTTTGAAAAAGATCAAGCTCTGCAAAGAAGGTTTCAGCCTATAAAAGTAGAAGAACCAGATATCAACCAAGCATTGCAGATATTAAGAGGCATAAAAGACAGACTTGAAGCACATCATAATGTAACAATAACACAAAGCGCACTTGTGGCGTCTGCTAAATTGTCAGATAGATATATTACAGATAGATATTTGCCAGATAAAGCAATAGATTTGATAGATGAGGCAGCAGCAGAGCTAAAAATGCAAATTGAGAGTGAGCCTAGCGAGCTTAGCAAAAGCAAAAGAGAGATATCTAGATTACAAGTAGAAAAACAAGCGCTTAAAATGGAGAAGAGCGAAAAGAATACAAAAAGATTAGAAGAGATTGAAAAAGAACTTGCCAATTTGCAAGAGAGTAAAAACTTATTAGAGAGTAAGTTTATGCAAGAGAAAAATGTATTTGAGAAAATATCTGAGCTTAAAAGCTCTATTGAGAGTGCAAAGAGCAAAGCAAAACGAGCGCTTAGTGAGGGCGATTATGAAAAGGCAGCATCTATTGAGCATGGGGAGATTCCAAATTTATTAGATGAGCTAAAATCAATTGAAGCAAAATGGGACAATATGACAAAGCAAGGGGTATTGCTTAAAAATGCAGTTGATGATGAGATGATAGCAACTATTGTTAGCAGATGGACATCTATTCCTGTAAACAAAATGCTACAAAGCGATAAAGATAAGATATTAAATATTGAAAACATACTAAAAGAAGAAGTTGTAAACCAAGATGATGCAATAAAAGCGATAGCAAGAGCAATCAAAAGAAATAAAGCGGGGCTTAGTGACAGCAATAAACCTATTGGTAGTTTTATGTTTCTTGGACCAACAGGGGTGGGCAAAACGCAAATTGCTAAAATGTTGGCTAAGTTTCTTTTTGATAGCGAGAAGGCGCTTATTCGTATAGATATGAGTGAGTATATGGAAAAACACGCAGCAAGTAGGCTTGTGGGTGCACCTCCTGGATATGTTGGATATGATGAGGGCGGACAATTAACCGAAGCAGTAAGAAGAAAGCCTTATAGTGTAATATTGTTTGATGAGATAGAAAAAGCACATCCAGATGTTTTTAATACATTACTTCAAGTGTTAGATGATGGGCGATTGACAGATAGTAAAGGCGTTACTGTGGATTTTAAAAACACAATTATAATTATGACAAGTAATATAGCATCTGATAAGATTATGGATATTGAAGATAAACAAAAACGAGCCGCGGCTGTGAATGATGAGCTTAAAAATTATTTTAAACCAGAATTTATAAACAGATTAAACGAGCTTGTTATATTTAACCCATTGGATAAAAACTCAATAAGATCTATTGTGGATATTATGTTTAAAGAGATACAAAATAAGCTAACACAAAGAGATATAAATGTAAGTTTGAGTGATAAGGTGAAAGATTATATTGCAGATGTTGGGTATGATAGTGTTTATGGTGCAAGAGTGCTAAAAAGAGCTCTGTATGATGTGGTAGAAGATAGATTAGCAGAGCTTATATTAGAAGATAAACTAAAAGATGGGCAAAATGCTAAATTTGATATAAAAAACGATGAGGTTGTTGTAGATATATCTTAAATATGAGATGCTGTGAAGTGGTGTTAGCTGTTAGCTATTTGATGAAGATTTGTTTTTGTAGTCTTTGTATTGCAAAAACAATATTATAACAATGGCTAAATCTATAAATACATCTGCTAAATTAAAAACAGCAAAATCAAAACCCCAATGATAAAAAATATAATCAACAACACCACCGTTTATGCTTGTAAATCTGTCATAGATATTGCTCATACCGCCACTAAAAAGTAGGGCGATAGCTACAAAATATTCATCTAAAATCTCTTTGTTAAGATACAAATACACGCCACCAGCTATTAGTAAGCAAAGCTGAATGTATTTTAGATACTCGCCCACAAAAGAAAACATAGAAAAAGCCACACCGTGATTGTAGATTAAAATAAAATCTACATAATCACTTCTAAATGATAGCCCATTTACAAACAAAGACTTAACCCACTGATCAAGCCCAAAACAAAATGTAAAAATAGATAGAAATATAAGTGTTTTTTGTGTTTTGCTTAAGTTCATAAAAGATTATATTGGATTATCAAAAGGTTTGTTTGCCTTTATTCTCCGCCAAATTTAATAATAGCACTGCCCCAAGTTAGACCACCACCAAAGGCATTTAAAACTATCAGATCACCTTTTTTTAATTGCTTGTTGTTGTATGCATAATCAATAGCCATAGGTATAGAAGCAGCAGAAGTGTTACCATATCTATCTACTGTGGTTATACATCTATCATCGCTAAGGCCTAACTCTTTTGCAACGGCTGAGAGTATTCTTTTGTTTGCTTGATGAGGTATAAATAAATCAATATCATTTTTTGAAATATTGTTGTTTTTTAGTATTTTTACAACATCGCTTGAGAGTCTTCTTACTGCTAATTTAAAAATCTCATTGCCTTTCATTTTCAAAAATTGATCATTTTTATCATCAATTGGTGTGTATAATAAATCGCCCAACGAGCCATCAGCGCTACAAGATACATCTATTATTGCTTCATCTTTGTTTGTTGTTTTGCTAATAATGCTAGCTCCCGCACCATCACCAAAAAGCATACAAGTGCCTCTATCGGTATAGTCTGTTACTTTGCTTATTTTTTCGCTACCTATTATTAGTATGTTTTTTTTGTCATTTGAGAGTATAAAGCTTTTTGCAATGTTGAGCATATAAATAAAGCCAGAACAAGCAGCAGATACATCAAAAGCCATAACATCATTTAGCCCCAATTTATCGGCTATAATACAAGCAGTAGAAGGCATTGCAAGATAATCAGGGCTAAGAGTTGCACAAATTATCAAATCCACATCTTCTGTTTTTATACCAGCTCGTTTGATTGCTATTTGTGCAGCCTTAAAACCTAAATCGCTAGTGTTCTCATTATCACTTGCTTTATGTCTTGTTTGTATTCCTGTTCTTTTTGTAATCCATTCATCGCTTGTGTCTAACCCTAATTCATCTACAAAATAATTATTGTCTATTTTTGTATCTGGAACATAAGAAGCAATAGATTTTAAACAAGCGTAAGTTTTTTGATTATCTGTATTCATATATTGAGTATGTATTATTTATGGTTTGCATCTTTTAAGTTCGTCTATTACGCTTTGTTCAGCATCAATAGAAGAAGCACGAATTGCTTGAAAAATACAATTTTTTATAGCAGTTGCATTGCTTTTTCCATGGCCTATAATTACTGGTTTTTTAAGCCCAAGCAAAAATCCACCACCATATTCACTATAATCTAATTTGCTTTTTAGTTTTTTAAATACTGGTATCATAAGTAAAGCACCCAAAATAGAGAAAATGTATTTTTTGGTACTTATTTTAATAAGTGTTCTAATAGCATCAGCTACACCTTCGCTTGTTTTTAAAAAAACATTCCCAACAAAACCATCAGTAACTACAACATTAACATCGCTATTAAAAACCCCGCAACCTTCAATATTACCTTTGAAGCTATCTATATTTTTACACAGCTCAAATGCTTTTTTAGTCATCTCGCTACCTTTTGTATCTTCTTCACCATTACTAATCAATGCAACTACAGATTTTTTTATATCAAGTATTGGTTTAGAATAAATATTTCCTAAAACTGCAAATTCAAATAAATTATTCTCATCACATTCTGTGTTTGCCCCAACATCTAAAACCAAACTTGTAGCATTTACAGTAGGAACAATAGCAGCAAGTGCTGGTCTTGATATGCCTTTTATTCGCCCAATTCTAAGTGTTGCCAAACTCATAGTAGCACCACTATGTCCTGCACTAACAGCCACATCACACTCACTATTTCTTAATAATTCTATTGTTTTGTATATGGTTGTTTCTTTGTCTTTTAGAGCATTTGTTGCTTGACCTTCCATAGGAAAAACTTTTTTGCAATCAATAATGCTAACCCTATTTTTGTATTTTTGATCTAAATGATTATTTATTTCATCTTCATCACCAATCAAATAAGCATGAAAGTCTTTTTTTGCTTTGAGTGCTTGATTAACGCCATCTACAACAACGCTAATTCCAAAATCGCCACCCATAGCATCAATAGCGATTTTTAACATTAGTTTTTATACTCTTTGGTAGTAGGATTCATAAAATGAGGCATTTTGTATGTGCCATCTTTGTCTTTTATAGGTTTTTTTAATGTAATTTTGTAGTGAGTTCTTCTTTTTAAAACCTGAGTTCTGCTCACTCGTCGCTTTGGTACAGCCATTTATTATCCTTTTTTTAATTTATTTTCGTAGTATAACATTATTGACATTTATTACAAGCATAATATCCACTTTTAATAGAATTTATCTCACTTGTAAAAATTTCTTCAAAATGTATTTTATCATTAAATATCTCTATTATATCTAATAATTCATCATCTTTGTTTGTTCTATATTCATTTTGACAAATTTTAAGCTCTATATTTGCATCAATATTTTGCTCAAACTCTTCATTGCAACGAAAGCAATTATTTGGCGTTTTGCCATTTATGGTTGCATTTATAATTACTAAATCTCTTTGCCTATAAAAACAACCTTGAATGCACAACTCATCAATTTTCAAATTAAAATTTGATTTTTGAGCAGTTATTTTTTTAAATAAGACTTCCATTTAACAATATTTGCAATAAATTATTTATATTGTATGTTCAAGCACTAACTCTAAACTAAATTATCATCTTTAAAGAAAAACTCAATCTCTCTTTTTGCACTCTTGGCACTATCACTCCCGTGAACCGCATTTGCATCTATGTTTGTCGCAAAGTCAGCTCTAATTGTTCCAGCTTTTGCATCTTGTGGGTTTGTATCTCCCATCAGCTCTCTGTTTTTTGCAATAGCATCTTCGCCTTTTAAAACTGTTACTACAACAGGTCCTGATGTCATAAACTCAACTAAATCATTATAAAATGGTCGCTCTTTGTGTTCTATATAAAAGTTTTGCGCTTGTTCTTTTGTTAATTGTATTTTTCTAAAAGCCAAAAGCTCTAAAGAAGCATCTTCAAATCTAGAAAATATTTTTCCGATTATATTTTTTTTGACTGCATCTGGTTTGATTATTGATAATGTTGTTTGCATTTTTCACCTTAATTATTTGATTAAGCGCGTATTATAGCTAAATATATACTAAGCACAAATTATGGAGTGTTTATAAGGTATAATAAAATATGACAAAGAGCAAAAGCAAAAATCCAAATTCTATATTTGTTATCAAAAAGCCAATGTTTGTAAGCTCCAATAAATACTTGCAAACAATCAAAAAAAAATACTCATTTACCAAAGTGGGGTTTTCAGGCATATTAGATTATTTTGCTTGTGGCACACTTATATGCGCTAGCGGGCAATTTACAAAGCTTTTTTTGCACCTTAAAAAAACACCAAAAGTATATAGGGGTGTTATTTGGCTTGGTGCAACTAGCGATAGTTTGGATATAGAAAATATCTTATCCATAAAAGAGCATAAGCAATTAGACAAAAATTTAATCATTAAAGAGATTAAAAATCTAATTGGAGAGCTAAAATATACCCCAAGCAAATATAGCGCAAAAAAAATAAATGGCAAAAAAGCATATGAACTAGCAAGAGATAATAAAGAAGTCGTTTTAAAAAGCATAACCTCCGTTGTGTATGATGCTAAACTAATAAGTTACAACCATCCTTATATTAATTTTGAAATAAGTGTGAGTGAGGGTAGTTACATTAGAAATATTGCTCAAATTTTATTATCAAGCTTAAATGCCTGCGGGACTCTTAGCTATCTTGAAAGATTAAGCGAAGGGGAGTTTTGTTTTGATAATGAAAAATCATTAAATATATTTGATTATCTAGATATGGATCAGAATTTTTATCTATCAGATTATAGCAATATAAAATTAGGCAAAAAGCTATTTATAGAAGAGTTTAAAACACAACAAGAAGGTAGCTATTATCTAAAAGACAATGAGGCTTTTTGTATTATAAATATCAAAAACAATAAAGCATCTTATGTGCTAAATAACATAAAGTATAGCTATTAAAGGTGATAGTTTGCAAATACTTAATGATGTGTATTTTATAAAATCACCTGCCAAAATAAATATATTTTTAAAAATAACAGGTTTTAGCAACAATCTTCACACTATTGCATCTCGGTTTGTGCTTTGTGAGAATTTGTTTGATGGGATATCTTTTGTAAAAAAACAAAACAAAACAAATAGCTTTGAGCTAATAGGTGACTTTGATTGTTTGTTAGAGCAAAATAGTATATATAAAGCTTATGAAATATTAAGAAATTATCAAAACCAAAAACACTACAATGACATAACAGCATTTTTTGATGAGTATAAAATAGTAGTGGATAAAAACATTCCTCAATTTGGCGGTCTTGGGGGTGGTAGCTCTAATGGAGCATATTTTATGATGCTTTTAAATGATGTGCTAAATTTGGGCATATCCAAAGATGAGCTTGCAAACATAAGCGTGGCAATAGGTTTTGATACGCCTTTTTTTGTGTATGGTTACAAAAGCGCAAATGTAAGTGGCAAAGGCGAGATTATAGAGCAATTTATAGAGCCAAGTGGTTTTGATTGGTTTATAAAAGATATAAAAATAACAACACCAAATATACAATGCTCAACCCCAAATGTGTATAAAACATACAAAGAGAAATTTTACAACCCAATAAGCCAAGATGAAGCAGAGGAGTTATTTGCTCTAAGCTCGCAAGAGTTGATTTGCAAATATGATAAAAATTATCTAAACGATTTATACAAAAGCGCAACTTTTTTGCACCCTAAATTATTAGAGTATGCAAAGGATAATAATTATTTTAGCGGTAGTGGTAGTAGCTTTTTTGAATTTTAGTATTTTTTACATACAATATGTTACCAAGCATTAAAACATTAAAAGGAAAACAAATGAATAAAATTACAAAAATATTAGCATTAATATTAGCGTGCATGGCTATTGTGAGTGCTAAGATAGTAAACCAACCTCACGGAACAGACAGAAGCGGGCTATATGGGCTTAGCACTGATAAATTCCATGCAATAATAGATAGAACCAAGCCAGTAGGGGTAGCAAAACCACTTGAAGAATTTGTAGATAAAGCCGAATGGATGGAAGGCATAAAGCTTAGCAGTGATGGCAAATATATTTTATCATCAGGTAGTCAAAAAGATAAAATATTAAAACTAATAGATGCAAAAAATGGTAAAGTTCTAAAAGTTTTTAGAGGGCACAAAGACTATATCACAGCTTTTGCATTAAGCTACAATAGCCAATATGCTATTTCAGGCACGCAAAGTGGAGAAGTTATTGTATGGGATATTAAAAATAAAAAACAATTTACAACTATACAAATTTCAAGCCCCATACGCTCTATTGCCTTAACACCCAAAGCCGAGTATGCAATAGTAGCAATCAAAGGCGGAGTAATAAAAATATTTGATATTAAACAAGTAAAATTGATTGTAGAATTTCAAGCACATACGAAAGATATTTTAAGTATATTTGTTAGTAGAGGTGGTAAATATATTTTAACTAGTAGTAAAGATGCATCGGCAATTTTATGGAGTATAAAAAATATCAATCAGCCTAAGAAAGTCAGAGTTTTTAATGGTCATGATGGTTGGGTTTATGATGCAATAATAAGCAATAACCAAAAATATATAATTACTGCAAGTGCGGATAAAACAGCAAAGCTTTGGAGCGTGAAAACTGCAAAAGCAATTAGAACATTCAAAGGGCATAAAGGTTATGTTTTTGCTGTTGCAATAAGCAAAGATGGAGCTTATTTGCTAACTGCAAGTGCCGATAAAACTTTAAGATTGTGGGATGTAAATAAAGGCAGAAGCATAAGAGAGTTTTTAGGACATAAACAATATGTAAAATCAGTAGCAGTTAGTTTAGATGGCGTATATGCTTATTCATCTAGCACTGATGGGATAATTTACAAATGGGTAGTTCTTCCAAATTTAAAAAACACAGTGGCAATGTGTATGACAATGATCAAAGACAGAGGCGGTTTGCTTGTAAGCACAAAAGAAGGTGCAAAACCAAAGCTAATAAAAGGCGATGGCAGAAAGGGCGGTATGATAATGTCGCTTGAGAGCTTTTGGGGCGAGGCAGTAATTGATGAAATGACTTATGATGCAAACACCAATACATTTAATGCACATATTAGTTTTGCTAATAGAAAAACTGCTCAGGTAAATGTTGAAATCACAATTCCAATTAAACAAGCATCTTATTTTCAAGCCAATGTTCATAAAATGAGGACTATTCCTATTTTTAAATATGATGACAAGAGAGTTAGCTTGGAGAGCATTGTTATTGTTGATAATAATAAAAAAGAGTATAAAACAAAAATTCTTAGCACAAAAGGAGTAGATGAGATTTACTAAAAATTTAATTTATTTTTGCAAATGCATATTTGTTGATTTAAGCTAATCTAAAATAGAGTGCAATTTGTTTGCACCTTTTATCCATTTTTTTAACTCATTTTTGTTTGGGTTTTTGCTTTTTAATATTTTTTTAAATGCTTTAATTTCTTTTTGGACGCATTTAATAGATTTTAATACATTTTTAGAATTTTCACAAAATATATCTATCCACATATCAGGGCTACTTTTTGCAATTCTGCTCATATCTTTGAATCCACCACCAGAGAGTCTTAGTATTGTCTTAGGCTCTTTTTTGGCAATTACACTCCTTGAAAGCGCATAAGAGAGAACATGAGGCATATGCGATATATCTGCTATATGTTTGTCGTGAGTTTTTGACTTCATATAAAAAATTTTCATTTTCATATCTCTAAAAATCATATTGGCTTTTTGTAAATGTATTTTTTGGTAATTATTTTTATCACATATTATTGCTATATTATTGGCGTATAAACCATCTATTGCATTTTTTGCACCACTTTTTTCTGTTCCACACATTGGATGAGCTAATACAAAGTTAGATTTTAGTTTTTTAGGGATTTTTTTAGATATTTTTTCTTTTGTGCTCGCAAAATCTATTATGGTTGTTTTCTTTTGTGTATTTTTTAAAGTGTTCATAAGCGATATAACACCACTTGCACTTATGCATAAAAATATATAGTCTAAATCTTTTTTAACTAATTCATCAATGCTTGCAATTTTAGAAATCAGCCCTATTTTTAAGGCATCTTGTATATTTTGTTTATTGGTATCTACACCATAAATTATACAATCTGTATAAGTATTAAGAAGTGTTTTGCACAAAGAGCCACCCATTAGACCAACCCCAACAACTCCTATTTTCATATAAACCCCTAATGTTTTACTTTTAAGTATTGTATCATTTTATATCACAAAATTAATAAGTATATTTTAGATAAAATAAGTATTAATTTATAAATTAGGGCTGATATTGAGCAAAAAACTATCTTTATTATTGTGCAAAATCATATTGTATGTTTTATTTTTATTTATTGGCAATCTAAATGCTAATAATATAGAAGCTTTAAGTGTTGAGTTTCAAAATCTAACAATATTAAGCCCAGTAGCCGCAAAGCAAACTATGCAATTAGACAAGCCCTACACTTATGAAGACATAAATAATGCCATTAAGAGATTATATAAATTAGGTTATTTTACAAATATCACTGCAATAAAAGATGACAATAAAGATGCAATTGTTTTTATTTTTGATGAAAAATATTCCATTGTTAACGTTGAGCTAAAAGGATACAAAACAAAACAAGATGAAAAAGATAAGCTATTTGAGATTATAAATATCAAAAAAGGTAGTTTGTATGATGAGAGTAAAATACAAAAAGCCAAAGAGATATTACAAGCAGTTCTTAGAAGCGAAGGTTATTATGATAGTGTTGTAGATGTAGATATAAAATTGATACAAAACATAGGCTATGATATAACTTTTAATATCAATAGAGGATATGAGATTAAAATCAAAAAAATAAATTACAATATAGACAATAAAAGCGCCTTGTTAGATATTGAAGATGTTGTAGCAAATAAAGAGCAAGATTTATTCCCTTGGTTTTTTGGGCAAAATGATGGTGTTTTAAAAGCAGCATATTTGCCAAAAGATGAGTATCAGATATTAAATTTGTATAGACAAAATGGCTATTTAGATGCCCAAATAAAAAGTTCTTTTGGTGTTGTAGATTTTTCTACTTTTGAGGTATCGTTAAGTTATGACATTCAAGCAAATAAACAATATAAGGTTAGCAATGTTGTATTTAGTTACGATAAAGATTTATTTGAAGATATCCTAGGCGATTTTAAACTCTCACTAAAAGCTAAAAAAAAGTTTAATATAGACAATATGAGAGCGGATATTGAAGCTATAAAGGACATTGTAGCTACAAGAGGTTATATTTATGCTGATGTTCAATATGATTTAAACAAAGATGAATCAAACAATGAAGTTGAAATTGTTTATAAGCTTTTTGCACATCAAAGAGTGTATATAAATGATGTAATAATTAAAGGCAATACAAAAACTCTAGATAGCGTTATTAGAAGGTGGGTTTATTTAGCATCTGGCGATTTATTTGATAAAAGCGAGCTAATAGAGTCTATACATAAGCTAAAAAGAAGTGGGTATTTTAGTGATGTAAAAATAACACCTCAAAAAGTAAGCCAAACAAAAGCTAATTTATTAGTAGAGGTGGTAGAGGCAAGAACAGGTAGTTTAAAAGGAAGTGGAGGATATGGCAACACAGATGGTTTGTTTTTTAGTGCAGAAGTATCTGATGGCAACTTTTTAGGCTCTGGAATAAATACAGCATTATCTACTACTTATTCTAAAATAACAAGAAAACTTGTTTTTTCTTTATCTAATCCTAGCATTAGAGATAGTGTATATAGTGGCAGTTTTAGAGTTTATAATACACGAACACAAGATAGAACAACAGATGAAGTAGATTATGTATCGGGTGTTAGTGTAGGTGCTGGAAGGGCTATTGGTAGGCATTTAAATGCAGGTGGTGTTTATTCTTATGAGCTTAAAAAAACCACAGAAAATGTAACTGAATTTGGTATGCAAAATAACGCGACTTATGAGGTGAGTGCCATTAAGCCTTATATTGATTTTGATAATACAGATGATTATTATACCCCTAGAAGTGGAATAAAAACAGGTGCAAGTATAAAAATAGCTGGTGTTGGCGGAGATGTTTCTTATATTTACAATCATGGGTATTTTTCTACATTTTATGGTTTTAAGGATATGATTAATTATGATTTGATTTTGCAATATAAAGCAAAAATAAATGCTATAAACAAAGGCAAAGGAATATACCCAAGATTATATTTGGGTGGTCCAAAAAGTGTTAGAGGATATATAAAACAAGCATTTGGTAGCGATGATAGATTTACAAAAAACTTTTATCAAAGTGCAGAGTTAAACTTTCCACTTATCCCAAAGATTGGTATGCGAGTGCAGTTTTTTTATGATTATGGTGTGATTGGTGATGAGAGTTGGGATAGTATGGATATTGAAGCAAAAAGCTATGGTATTAATATATCTTGGAGATCACCTATTGGACCAATAAACTTTATTTTTGGCAATGCAATTGGCAATAAAGATGCAAAATATCAAGAGAGTTTTAGTTTTGATATAGGCTATTAAATAGCACTTGGATATAATAAATAAAATGAATAGATTAACCAATAAACAAGCATTAGAGCTGTTAAAAAACGAGAGCTTAGTAAATTTATCTAAGATGGCAAGTGATGTTAAATTAAAACTTCACCCTAAAAAAATAACAACTTTTGTAGTAGATAGAAATATAAACTACACAAATATATGCTGGGTTGATTGTAAATTTTGTGCATTTTACAGACATGAAAAAGACAATGACGCCTATATATTAACCTACGATGAAATAGATGCCAAAATAGATGAGCTTTTAGAAATTGGTGGAACTCAAATTTTGTTTCAAGGGGGGGTTCACCCTAAATTAAAAATAGACTTTTATGAAAATTTGATAGAGCATATTCATACAAAATACCCAAGCATAACAATACACGGATTTAGCGCAATTGAGATAAACTACATTGCCAAGGTTTCTAAAATATCAATAGATGAGGTTTTAGAGCGATTAAAACAAAAAGGTCTAAGCTCAATACCAGGCGCTGGTGCAGAAATACTTAGCGATAAAGTAAGAGATATAATAGCACCACGAAAAATAGACAGCGATGTGTGGATAGATATACATAAAAAAGCACATCAGCTTGGCATTAAATCAACAGCCACTATGATGTTTGGAACAGTAGAGAGCGATGAAGATATTATTGAGCATTTGGAGAGAATACGAAACTTGCAAGACGTTACAGGCGGTTTTAGAGCTTTTATTATGTGGTCTTTTCAGAGCGATTATACAAAGCTAAAAGAGCAAATCCCAACACTCACAAAGCAAAGCTCAAATAGATACCTAAGATTATTAGCAGTTGCAAGAATGTATTTAGACAATATTAAAAACATACAAAGCTCATGGGTAACTCAGGGCTCATATATTGGGCAATTGGCATTAAAGTATGGTGCAAATGATTTGGGCGGAACTATGCTTGAAGAAAATGTCGTAGCAAGTGCAGGGGTTAGTAATTCTATGAATCAGCAAGAGATGATAAAGCTCATAAAAGACATAGGCGAAAACCCCGCAAAAAGAAATACAGCTTATGAGATTATTGAGAGCTTTTAATAGGTGAAAAAATGAAGATAATACAAAAATACATATTGAGTTTAATTATTCTAACGGAGGTTATGATGGGTGCTACTTTGGAGCATATAGAGCTAAAAACCAAAACAAAAAAAGTTGATGTAATTTATGAGCACAATAGTAATAGGCCAATTATAACTATTAATTTGATGTTTCAAAATAATGGATATTTGAGCGATAAAAAAATATCACTCACTTCACTTTCATCTGCACTTTTAAACGAAGGGAGTAAAAAAAGTGGTAGTGAGAAGTTTGCTAAAATGTTGGAAAATGAAGCAATAAGCCTAAATAGCTATTTTGGACGAGATTATTTTGCTATAAATTTGCAATTTTTAACTAATAGTAAAGATAAGGCATTTGATCTTTTAAAAGAATTATTAGAAAACATAAATTACGATGAGAAAATTCTAAAAAAAATAAAATCTATTCAAATTGGTAAACTAAGAGCAAAAGAAGATGATTTTGATTATATAGCGCAAAGAGAGCTAAAAAAACTTGTGTATAAAAATACATATTTAGAGCATATGCCAAGTGGCGAGATTGAAGATATCCAAAAAATAACACTAAAAGACATAAAAGACAAACTCTCACATACTCTTAGTGCTGATAGTTTAATGGTAGTTGCTAGTGGTGATATAAAGCTTGATGATTTAAGTAAATATTTAAATTATGCGCTTTCAAGCTTAAAACAATCACCAAAGCCAAAAATTACAAAAGTGTATCCTATAAAAAAGCCAAAAATTAAAATCACCAAAAAAGACACAACACAGGCATTTATTTATTTTGAAGCACCATATTATGGGAAAGTGGAAGAAGATTACAAAGCACAAATAGCTGGTTTTGTGATAGGTAGCAATGGGTTTGGTAGCAGGCTTATGGAAGAGATTAGAGTAAAAAGAGGGCTATCTTATGGTATTTATGCATATTACACAAACTCTGCAACTTCTAGCTCTTTTGTCGGATATATGAAATGCGATTTAGACAAAGCAGATGTTTCAATGCAAACAATCAAAAAAATAGTAAATGATTTTGTGAATAAAGGTATAACTAAAAGTGAGCTAAAAAAAGCAAAAGATTATATATTAGGTAGCGAGCCACTAAAAAATGAGCTTTTATCTGATAGGGTTGGTAGAGCTTATGGGTTTTATATTAGAGGTTTAGATTTAGATTATGCTAACACAAGGGTAGGGCTAATAAATAATATTACATTAGAGCAGATGAATAATTTTATTAAAAATCATAAAGAGATTAAAAACATTAGTTTTTCTTTGGTAGTTAAAAAATAGCAAATAAATAGTTTTTTTGATAAAATTTTATAATTTAGTATGAGGAAAATATAATGAAAAAAATAATACTAATAGGTGTTATTATATGTGGCATTTTAAAAGCGGAGCCCATAGGTTTTGAAGTAGGGTTTAAAACAATGCAAACTAATTTTCAAACCTCATTACAATATCATAATAATTATGGCCCTGATGATTTTATTGATGAAGATACATTAGGCTTAAATTCGCCAAATATGCTTAGTTATTGGTTTTTATTTGATCATCCTATACCTATTGCCCCTAATTATAAAGCAACTTTAACTTATATCACTTCTGTTGGTGCGCCTATTGCTAATTTCACTTGGGCTACTAAACCATTTGTTTTTGATAAAACAGCAGAGATAAATTTGGGCTATCTTGATAATATTTTTTATTACAGAATTATAGAAGATAGTGCTAAATTTAATGCGGGGCTTGGATTTAGAAGTTATAATGGTTATGTAAGAATTGATGATAATAGCAAAAATAATTATGAGCTTTTAATAGAAAATGTTTTTCCAATAATTTATGTAGATACAGGAATTACCATACCATATACCCCAGTTACAGCACAAGCTGAGATTATAGCTATTACTGCAAGTGACCATAAAATAATAGATTATAATTTGGCATTACAATATGTTTACAAGCCGCTTGGAATAGGTGGTGTTTTGGGCTATAGACATTATTCTTTTACACTTACAAAAGTGCATGATATTAGTTCAGAATTTATAATGAGTGGCATATACTACGGCGTATTATGGCAATTTTAGTATATAAATGTTAAGGTTCGCTCCAAGCCCAACGGGCAATATGCATATTGGCAACATAAGAGTTGCACTTTTAAACTATATACAAGCCAAACAAAACAACAAAAAGTTTTTGATAAGAATAGAAGATACGGACTCTAAAAGAAATATAGAAGGTATGGATAAAAATATTTTAGAGCTTTTAAATTTATTTGAGATTGCATATGACGATGTGGTATATCAAAGCAATAATCTAAAAATACATCAAAGTATGGCTTTTAAATTGTTAGATAATAAAAAAGCATTTAATTGTTTTTGCTCTAACGAGGTTTTAGAGCAAGATAAGCAAAAAGCAAAAGAGCTTAAAAAGCCTTATAGATATAGTGGTGCTTGTGAGAGTTTGTCTGCTTTGGATAATTTAGAGAATGAAAACCCATTTAGTGTGAGAATTAAAAAGCCATCTAATAATATTGAATTTAAAGATATAATCAAGGGTAATTTTAGTATAAAACCTTATGATATTGATAGTTTTATTATTTTAAGAGTAGATAAAACCCCAACTTATAATTTTGCTTGTGCAATTGATGATATGATTTATGATATAGATACAATAATAAGAGGTGAAGATCATCTAAGCAATACCCCCAAACAAATACATATTCACCAATCATTAGGATATGATAAAAAAATACAATATATTCATATACCTATGATTATAGATGCCACTACAAATAAAAAACTATCAAAAAGAGAGAACAACTCATCTGTTGATTTTTTGTTAAAACAAGGCTTTTTGCCAAGTGCAATTGCTAATTATTTATTGCTTTTAGGCTATAACACAAAAGATAAGGGCGAGATTTTTACCCTGCAAGAGGCAATAGAGTTTTATGATGTATCTAAAATATCAACCTCAAATGCAAAATTTGATATAAAAAAATTAGAATTTATAAACAACGAGCATATAAAAAAATTAGATGATCTAAAACTATCAAGCCTTATTGGGTATCAAGATGAAAATATAGGCAAATTAGCAAAAATATATCTTGAAGAGAGCAATACATTAAACGAGCTAAAAGCAAAAATTGATTTGTATTTTAAATCACGAAAAGAGATGCAAGAAATAGAAGAATTTAAAAGCGAATATAAAGTTTTATTATCTCTTATAAAAGAGCTTGCGAGTAATGATTTTTTTATACACAAAGACAACGGCAAAATTATGTTAGATAGCTTTAATGATGTTAAGAATTATTTGCAAGAAAAGAGTCAATTCAAAGGTAAAAATTTATTAAAGCCACTTAGATATATTTTGACAAATGCTCTTAATGGACCAAATTTAAGTGAAGTTTTCCCACTTATTAAAAAGCACTTAAAGGATATACTATGTTAGATGCGATTATTCATTCTTTGTTTGTGGTGGTATCCTCAATACTGGTTTTTTATAAATGGATTGTAATTATATCTTCTTTGTTATCTTGGTTTAATGTAAGCCCACATAATCCGATAGTTAATTTTCTATACTCTCTTACAAACCCAGTGTATGCATATATAAGAAAATACATTAACACAATATTTGCCAATATGGATTTAGCTCCACTTATTGTAATATTTGTTATTATATTTTTAGAAGAGCTTATAAAAAATATAATGATATAGGAGAATAAAATGATTGAAAAAAGTCAAAAAGAGTTTAAAAAGGCAAAAAGTTATATCGCAGGTGGTGTAAATTCGCCTGTTAGATCGTTCGCAAGTGTTGGAGGAGAGCCTTTATTTATAAAAAGTGCATCTGGCTCTTATGTATATGATATTGATGGAAATAAATATTTAGATTTTGTTGGAAGCTGGGGGCCTATGATTTTGGGGCACTCAGATGGAGATGTTAATAATGCAATTGTCAAACAACTAGCAAAAGGGCTAAGCTATGGCGCACCAACAAGGGTAGAGACAAAATTAGCAAAAAAAATAATCTCTATTTATGACTGCATAGACAAAGTTAGATTTGTAAGCTCTGGAACAGAGGCAACAATGAGTGCTATAAGATTAGCTAGAGGATATACGGGCAAAGATAATATTATCAAATTTAACGGATGCTATCACGGACATAGCGATGCTTTACTTGTAAAGGCAGGCTCTGGGTTAGCAACTCACTCTAAACCATCATCTTTGGGTGTGCCAAAAAATACCACAAAAAACACATTGCTTTGTCAATATAACGACATAGATGAGCTAAAAGAAGTTTTTAAAGTAGGCGATATTGCTTGTGTGATAATAGAGCCAATAGCTGGTAATATGGGGCTTGTGCCTGCTGATATGAAGTTTTTAAAAGCCATCAAAGAATTGTGCAACAAACACGATACCCTTTTGATTTTTGATGAGGTTATGAGCGGGTTTAGAGCATCGCTAAAAGGTGCATATGGTCTTGTTGGAATTACACCAGATATTGTTACATTTGGCAAAGTTATAGGCGGGGGTATGCCTGTTGGTGCATTTGGTGCAAAAGCAGAGATTATGGATTATCTAAGCCCTATTGGTGGAGTGTATCAAGCAGGAACACTTAGCGGAAACCCAATAGCCATGGAAGCTGGCTTGGCAACATTGCAAAAAATATCACAAGATGAAAACTTTTATAATGTATTAGAAGAAAAAGCAGAATATCTTATGGGTGGTATTAAAAAAGTAGCAGATATTATGGGAATTGATTTTTGCTTTAATGTAAGAGGCTCAATGTTTGGTATGTTTTTTGCAAAAAAATTACCAAAAAATATAGATGATGTAGCAAAAGGCAATGAAAAGCATTTTGTAGAGTTTTTTAATTATATGTTAAAAAGAGGCTTTTATTTTGCACCTTCAATGTATGAGAGTGGTTTTATAAATGCTAAAATGACTTATGAAGAGCTTGATGCTTGTATTGATGCGACTAAAAATATAATGTCTAAATTAAAATAAATATCTAAAACTAAATAAATGAGCAATAAAAAAAGCATAAATTCTAAACAAACATTGCAAGGGTTGGATAATCTCTCTCTTGGTATTTCAATGGTTGTTGCCATTGCTATTGGGGTAGCTCTTGGTGTATGGCTACAAAAACTTACAGGCTCTGTTTATATGTTGTTTGGAGGTATTGTTCTTGGTGTGTTAGCAGCTATTTTAAATGTTTATAAGGCCTATAAACGATTATCAAAAGAGTTAGAAAATTGCGACAACAAAGGCTATATGGACAAAGATGTTATAAAAGATAGTGGATATATAGATGCTAAAGATGCTTATGCAAATTCAAAAAGCAATATATCTTTTACTAATGAGCAAGAGCTAAAAATGAAAATACAAAAAATCAAAAATAAAACAGGTAAAAATGAGTAAGCAAAATATGATTATTTTTATAGCATTCTTTGCTATTAGTGCTTTGGTAGTGTATTTGTATTTTAATAGTTTGTCTTATTTTTTATCGTATTTTATTGGTGGAATTAGCACTTGTTTTATAATTTTTAGCTCTTTTTATTCGTATCAAAAAAGTATATTGCAAAATGCAAGCGAGTATAAAATAAAAACAAACAAAAAAAACAAAAAACCCAAAAACAAACAAAAAAATAGCATAGCATTAAATGACAATACGAGCAAAAAAGAGTTAGATGTAAAGAATAAAAAAAAGACAAAAAAGACAAAAAAAAAGTTAGACAAAAAGCAAGATAAACTCCAAAAGCAGTTTAATCAAACTTCTATAAATATAAAAATGTTTTTGTTTTTGCCAAAAATTTTGGGGTATGTGATTTTATGTTATGGCTACATTTATCTTAGTGATAATCATCTTATGAATATTTATGCATTTTTGATAGGTATATCTGTATTGCCATTGTTCGCTTTTATAATAAAAAGCATAGAAAATAAATAAATTTAGTTTAAATTAATGTATGTTATAATCTGTTGTTATATTTAGTAGGGAAACTATTGCATTTATGTTATAGTTGCCAAAGCATTTTGTTTTGGTTACGCAAGCCGAACGATTGACGACAATTTAAATATTTAAGGAGAAATAATGAAAAAAATAGTTTTATTATTTGTAGCATTTGGTGCATTTGCATTTGGTGCAGATGGCGTAGAAATGATTCAAGCATACTCAGTATTGGCTGCTGGTGTTGGTCTTGGTATAGCTGCAATGGGTGGTGCAATTGGTATGGGTAATGCTGCTGCATCTACTATTGCTGGAACTGCAAGAAACCCTGGTATGGGCGGAAAACTTATGACAACAATGTTTATTGCACTTGCAATGATTGAAGCACAAGTTATTTATACACTTGTTATCGCATTGATTGTTTTATATTCTAATCCATTTTTAGGATAGTATTTAAATATTTACACAAGCTTTTGCTTGTGTAAGATTTCTTTCCTTTTGTTATAAAATAACTGTTTCAAATTATTTTATATTTTTATTTATAATGTATTTGTTACAAATATAAAACCCTCAAACAATCCAAACATTATTATTTGATGTATTAAATATATAAAAAGAGCATGTCTTCCTAAAAAATTGATCCCACTTTTGTTTGATAAAATATTTATAGTGTTTAGCTTTATTTTTTGCAATAACTCTAATTTAGAACAAATCAACCCAATCAAAATAATACAAAACCAAGGAATAAAAGCAACCATATCTAATGTTTTATGTGGCGCATCCAAATATCTCACAGCAAAATGTATTATAAAATTACCATCAATTACATCAAAAATATTAAGAATAAAAAGTCCAAAAGCAAGAATAAGCAAGTAGATATTTTCTAACCAATATACAAAGAATAATAAAAAATAAGATAATAAAATAAAATGTAATATGCCAAAATATATCCATTCGTCAGGAAAAATAGCATAAGTAGCAATACTTACCAAACAAGCACTGATAAATAATCTTAGCAATACGGATTTAAATTTTTTTATATTTATATAAGTAGCATTTTTGTGGCTTATATGAAAACTATACCCAACACAAAAAGCAAAAAGCCCTACTATAACAGCTCTAAAAGCTTCCCAATATATATTGTTAAACATATCAAAATTGCTATATCCAAAATCATTAAGATCATAACAAAAATGAAAAGCTATCATTAAAACCACAGCTATGCCACGAAGTGTATCTAAAACTTCTATCCGATTTTGTGTAGTTGTTGTATGAGTATTTGTATTCTTTTGCATAATTTTATTGTAACATAATCAAAAGTGTTATATAATATATATTATGTGTGAAATTCACACAAGCACAAGAAGGTTTTAAATGCTAAAAGATTTTATATCAAAATACTCTCAACGAATTCAAACCGGAATTTATCTTTTAATTGGTATTTTATCTTTGAGCCTAATAGATAGCTTTTTTCTATGGTGGCTTATGTTTGGTGTTATTATGTTTGGTGCTTTGTATGAGTTTTTGGAGTTGTATCAATTAGCATCTATAAAAGAGACAAAAAACAACACTAACGAGTTAGAAGAAAGCCATGTCTATATAATGGCAGGAGCTCTTTGGCTATGTGCTTTATTTGTTAGTGATGCTCATTATTTGGTATATATTGCAATTATTGCTATTGGCTCTTTTGTGGCTTATGATAAAGACTTTGATAGCAATATATTAAAACCTCTACTTTATCCAATAGCACCTATTTTGTTTTTACTTGCTCTATACGATGTTTATGGTATAGCATATCTTATATGGCTTATTGCGATAGTTTCATTTTGTGATATTTTTGCATTTGTTGGTGGTAAGTTCTTTGGCAAAACAAGTTTTTGCAAAACAAGCCCAAACAAAACATTAGAGGGCGTGTTTTCTGGAATTTTAGCAAGTATGTTGGTGTCTATCATCATCTCTCCAAGCGATGTTGGTTTTGTATCATCTATATTTATTGCATTTTTGGTAGCTGTTGCTAGTGTATTTGGAGATTTATATGAAAGTATGCTCAAAAGAAAAGCAGGGGTAAAAGATAGTGGCTCATTGTTGCCAGGGCATGGTGGTGTTTTAGATAGATTAGATGGATATTTATTTGCAGTGGTTGCTTTTTATGCATTGCTTAGCTTTTAGGGCCTCTAAGATAAACGATAAGTGATATATTTTGATACTTTTAGGCTCCACAGGCTCCATTGGAGTAAATGCTCTTAGTATTGCATCTAAATTTGATATAAAAATTGAAGCATTAGTAGCAGGGCTTAATTACAAACTACTAAATAAGCAAATACACAAACATAAGCCAAAATTAGTAGCAGTTGCCAACAAGCAAATCAAACAAAAAGTTCTTGCAGAGCATAAATATTTAGATGGCAATATTTTTGTAGGTGAGGGTGGTATTTTAGAGCTTATACAAAATTCAAATAGTAATTTGGTGCTAAATGGTCTTGTTGGCTTTTTAGGTCTTAGCTCATCTGCTCTTAGTTTAAAACTTGGCAAAAAATTAGCATTAGCAAACAAAGAAAGCTTAGTGGTAGCTGGTAAGTTTATAGATATATCAAACATCATACCTGTAGATAGTGAGCATTTTTCGCTAAAAAGTTTATTGCATAACAATAATCAAAAAATAAAACAACTATTCATTTGCGCAAGTGGTGGAGCTTTTAGAGGTAAAAGCTTAAAAAAGCTAAAAAATGTAAGCATACAAGATGCGCTAAATCACCCAAATTGGTCAATGGGCGATAAAATCACAATAGACAGTGCCACAATGTGCAATAAGCTTTTTGAGCTTTTAGAAGCAAGATGGCTGTTTAATACCAAAAAAGTAGATGCCTTTATTGAGCCAAAGAGTATAATGCATGCGATGGTTAGCTTTAATGATGGCACATCTGTGGCACATCTGTCTAACCCTGATATGAAAATACCAATAGTGTATGCAATGAGTGAGTGTATTGATGTAAGCTTGAATGATAAAAAAGAGCTAAAAAAATACCATAAAAAAATGCAAATAGTAAAAAATATAAATCTATGTAAATTACAAAAATTAGAGTTTAAAAAAATAAAAAAATCAAGATATCCAATTTGGCAGATAAAAAACGACTTTATAAAAAACGATAATTTAGGTGTTGTTTTAAATGCAGCTAATGAAATAGCGGTTGATAAGTTTTTAAAAGGCTCAATATCGTTTTTAGATATTGCAAAAATAAACATAAAAAGCATAAATAGGTTTCATAATATAAAATTACAAAACATAGATGATGTATTTTTAGCTGACTTAGAGATTAGAAAATACGCACAAAGCTTAAAGGTTTGATATGAAAATACGCACAAAATTGATGGTTGGAATGTTGTTTGTAGTATTTGCATTTAACAATTTGTTTGCAGATAGTCTTATTTGGCAAGATGAAGCTATAAATAAAAATACAACAATGACTCACAAACAAGCAAGTGAGTATTGCAAAAATTTAAGATTATACGAGGTTGATGATTGGCATTTGCCAAGCATGGATGAGTTTGATGAGGTATATACACGAACCACAACAAAAACATCAAAATTTGGAAATATCAAAAGAGATGTCAAACATCACCATAAGTTTAAATACCTAAATGCTAATGGCGATTATTGGAGCAGTGATACTACTTGGAGAAATTTTGGCTATTGGGCATATTTTTTGCATATCAAATCTTATGCATATTTCTATGGAGATAAAAAGCTGAAAAAAAACTTCCGATGTGTAAGAAATAGCGTTTTTTGATTTAGGTTTATTATGATTTTAAGCATAGAGAGCTCTTGTGATGATAGCGCTATTGCAATTAGCGATATACAAACTTGCTCTCTTATATTCCATAAAAAAATAAGCCAAGAGTTAAAACACTCATACCACGGAGGCGTTGTCCCAGAGCTTGCTTCAAGATTGCATATACAAGCTTTGCCAAAAATACTTAGCGAGTGTGAGCCTTATTTTGATAAGCTAAAAGCAGTATGCGTAACTACTGAGCCGGGGCTAAATATTACTCTAACCCAAGGCATTATGATGGCAAAAGCCATAAGCATATCTTTGGGCATAAAATACATAAAAACCAATCATCTAAGTGGGCATATTTATTCTTTGTTTATCAATAACCCAACATCTTTTGATAGCAATATTTGTGTGCTTTTGATATCTGGAGGACATACTCAAATAATAAATGCAAATGGCTACAAAAACAACGAGATATTAGCTAATACAAGCGATGATAGCTTTGGAGAGAGTTTTGATAAGGTTGCAAGAATGTTAGATCTTGGATACCCTGGCGGTGCTATAATAGAGCAATTAGCAAAAAAGGGCGATGAGAGGTTTTTTAACTTTCCTATACCGCTTAGTAAAAATAAGCAAAATGCTAAATTAGAGTTCTCATTTAGCGGGCTTAAAAATGCCGTAAGATTGCAAATACAAGAGCTAAAAGATAACAATCAACTAACACACGAGAATATTTACAATATATGTGCTAGTTTTCAGAGGGTTGGGGTTGAGCATTTGTATCAAAAAACAAAATTATTATTGCAAACCAACAACACTTTTAGGGGCAAAAAGTTTGCTATTGTTGGCGGAGCTAGTGCAAATTTGTATGTAAGAGAAAAATTTAGCGCATTATGCAAAGAATACGATATGGAGATTATGTTTGCACCTTTGGAGTATTGTAGTGATAATGCAGCTATGATTGGCAGGGTAGGCATAGAGCAATACAAAGACGGAGATTTTAGCGATGTGTAAGAGCAACTTGTTTGAAATGGGCGCTAAGTTTGATGATGTGGATTATTCGCAAAAACAAAAACCACAGCCACAATGTGCAAAAATATTGCCAAAAAATGAGCATATATTAACAATGCAAAAACAAAAAACAAAAAACAATATAGTTACAAAAATAGGCGAATTTTATATATCAAAACAAGATGGAGATAAATTAGCCAAAAAACTAAAAGCCAAATTGGCAACGGGCGGGAGTTTTAAAAATCATTTTATCATCTTAAATGGCGACTTTGTTATTAGAGCAAAAGAGCTACTAAAACAAGATAAATGGCAGTTTAAAAATTAAGCACTATAAGATATAATTACTAAAAATAAGGAAAGCAGATGGATGAATTTAAAGATAGCGTATTTAAAGTAGGATCTCACACATTTAATTCAAGATTGATAGTAGGTAGTGGTAAATATAAAGATTTTCAAACAACCAAAGATGCAACAATAGCAAGTGGTAGCGAGCTTATAACGGTTGCAGTTAGACGGGTAAATATTACAAACCCTAACGAAGAGAACTTGATGGATTATTTTAAAGATACAAATATTAAACTTCTTCCAAACTCTGCTGGGTGTTTTAGTGCTAAAGAAGCAGTTAGCACTTTTAGACTAATAAGAGAAGCAACAGGGCTTAACCTTATAAAATTAGAAGTGATAGGCGATAGCAAAAAAACTCTCTACCCTGATGTAGCAGAGACCATAAAAGCTTGCGAGATACTAAAAAAAGACGGCTTTGAGGTTATGGCATATACAAGTGATGACCCTATCGTTGCCAAAAAACTAGAAGATGTAGGCGCTGATGCTGTTATGCCTTTGGCTGCACCTATTGGCTCTGGGCTTGGAATTGTAAATAAATATAATATATCTTTTATCAAAGAAGCGCTTAGTGTGCCTGTTGTTGTAGATGCAGGTATTGGCTGTGCTAGTGATGCTGTGCAAGCTATGGAGATAGGCGCCGATGCAGTTCTTACAAATACTGCTATATCAAATTCTAATGACCCTGTGCTTATGGCACAAGCTATGAAGTTGGCTGTAAAAAGTGGGCGAATGGGGTATTTGGCAAAAAGAATGACCAAAAGACTATATGCAAGTGCATCTAGCCCATTAGACGGCTTGGCTAATTTGTAGCAAAATAAAATAAAACGACTATGATATAAAATGAAAAATAAATTATTGATAGCATTATTGCTAATTACAAGCATAATGCATGCAGCACAACCAAACAAGCAAAACAATATGATAATAAACAACCAAGATAAGTGGTATGTGGGTGTGTTTGGTGCAATAGGTGACGGAAATAGCAAAGTTAAGCAAGATAGTGCATATAATAACTATCAAGGTGGCGAGAGCACAGATTATAGATCTATACACAGTGGTGTAAAATTTGGTGGCATGTTGGTTGATAATAAAGATATTTATGCTCTAGATTTGTCTTTGGGTAAAAATTCTATAAAAGATTTGGACGGAGATAATTTAGCAGTAGGTATAAATATTTTAAAAGGTATTAGATTTAAAAATAAATTTATCCCATATTATTGTGGTGGGTTTGATTATGTTTGGAACTCATCTTCTGATTTTAGTGGGTTTGATTTTAATTTTGGTGTTGGTATGTTGGTTGATATTAGACAGAGTGTTCAATTTGATTTGGCTCTTAAATACTATATACAAAAATTAAAAGACGATAGCACACCAAAAACAACTATCACAAACTCTTATGGCTCTTTGGGAATAGGGGTTAATTACTTATTCTAAACTTTTTATCTGCTTTGCATATTGGTATGCATAGTAGCAAAGGTGGCATACCTCAATTGAGATAAGTCTTTTGTTTTTATCTACTTTGGTTTAATTTATCTTAGCAAAACTAACAATCTTGCTAACTATATTTGTTTTATTTTTGTATTTATGTTTAGTTTTATCTATATTTACAGCTTGTGTATTTAAATATGCAATAGCCCTTACTTGCTTATCTTTTGTAATTGCTAACTTATCAAATATAAAAAGCCCTTATATATAAGCAAATGCAATATAAGCGCAAGCAAAATGTTTGCTATTGTAATACACTAATAAATCTTTGAATGTTTTTTGCATATGTGCATAATTGCATCTTTGTATTTATTCATTTAATTGCTCATACTTGTATGCTAAAAGCGCAGATAATGCCATATGCCAATACAGCATACAGCAACATACACATGCAAAACGCAATAAGAAATAAGGCAATTATTAATGAATACTAAATTCTAATTATTATCTAAAAGTTAGTAATTGTTTGAATGTTTATCTAAATAATTAGTCTGTTAAGAAAATCTTGATTAGTTAGTTGATAGAGGGGCGATAAGTAGCACATAGCCATTTTGGCTATGGCTTTTTGTGGTATTTTATATTTTTATATTTATTTCCAATTATCTATATTAGATACAAAAAGTTCTGATGCTTTTTGTGTTGTATCTTCTGTACTACTAAAAGACTTTAAGCTTATTAGTGGCATTATAAATGCTTCTCTTGTGCTACTTATTGTTGCTATTGGTACTGATTTGAAACCAAACATATCAGTTGCTTCTATTTCGTAATAAGATTGTGGTGGTTGTGATGGTTGTGTTGTGCAATCTGTAGTTAAGTCATAATCACATATTCTGAACTCTTGAGTTAATTTTGTGCCTTTTATCGTGCCTCTTACATTAACTTCGTGCTTCTCTGCGCTATCAGTATCAGACATTTTAAAGCCATCTCGTTCAAATGCATAAGCAAATTCAATAGTCGCATTGCTATGTGTTATTATATGGTATCTATATTTATATATTTGCTTATTTTTTGTGCCAACTACACTAGATTTTACTTCTACAAAATCATCAGTTATTTTTACATCTTTTGCTTCCCAGTGATAAT
>CAZXTK010000002.1:0-1899 GCA_964643665.1 uncultured Campylobacterales bacterium | reverse complement strand
TTTACTTCTACAAAATCATCAGTTATTTTTACATCTTTTGCTTCCCAGTGATAATCACTCGAACCATCTTTTTTATAAGTTAGTTTTAAAATAGTATCACCATTTGTATCATTGTAATAGCCTATAAAATATGTATTGTCATCTATGCTAAAGTGGCTATAGTGTCTGCCATTTTTAAACCCAGCAGAACCACTCGCTTGAAAAACATCTGATTGCATAGATTTTTCACTTACCCATGCATCCATTAAAACTGCTTGTGTTATGCTAAAGTCATCACCATAAACAACACCACTTTGACCAATTGGTGCTAACATATAACCAGTTTGTAATAAAGAGTTATAATCAATTTTGCCTTTGTAATCACCTTGCGCTTGAAACAAGTCAGTGGCTTTGTCTGCCATAGCTTTTAGCTCATTTGCCATTGCTTCATCGTAACCTAATTCTTCTACACCTACTTCATCTCTGGTGAAGTTGTGAACACCATTAGAAGTTGAAGTTGAAGTTGTGGCGTATAGTTTAGCCTCTTTGTTGATGCTTGGAGCTAATGTCCCACTTTTTATAGATATCCCTTTTGATGGACCACTATTATTGCTACCACAACCTATTACCATACTCGCTAATGCTATTATTGCTAATGTTATAAATTTATTCATTTTAATCCTTTATTAAATTGTTATTTTTGAGTATTTAGTTTACTATTTTTAAACTTAAACTCTCTTGTTATTCTTTGTTTATAGTTATATTGCACTCTTCTAATTGCTCGGCACTTACTTCACTTGGCGAATCACTAAGCAAACAATATGCTTTTTGCGTTTTTGGAAACGCAATAACATCTCTTAGAGAGTTAGTTTTTGCAAGTAGCATTATAAGCCTATCTAACCCTAATGCTATACCGCCATGTGGAGGTGTGCCGTATTCTAAAGCCTTGGTAAAAAACCCAAACTTCTCTTCGCTCTCTTGCTTGCTTATGTTCATAAGCTCAAATACTTTCTCTTGCATTTTCTTTGTATGTATTCTCATACTTCCACCGCCAAGCTCAACACCGTTTAGAACAATATCATAAGCTATTGATTTTGTATTTTGTATATTTGTCTCATCAATATCTTTTGGCATTGTAAATGGGTGGTGCAATGCTTTTATTTTACCATCTACTTCTTCAAACATATCAAAGTCTCTCACCCATACAAATTCTAATTTGTCATTATCGCATAGTCCCATAAGATCTGCAAGGTAGCATCTAAATCTACCCATATAGTCGCACACGAGCTTTTTCTCACCTGCGCCAAAAAACACTACATCGCCAACGCTCATTTGCACTCTATCTATAATACTTTTTAAATCATCATCATTAAAAAACTTAGTAAGTGGCCCTTTTAGTCCGTCTTCTTTTAGCTGAAAATACCCAAGCCCACTTGCGCCAAATTTTTTAACATAATCTTCAAAACCTTTCATTTGTCTTTTAGAAAACAAATTATCCCCATTTGGAACATTTAGTGCTTTTATTCTATTTTTTGTTTTATCTGCTGCAATAGAGCTAAAAATCTCATTATCGCAATTGCTAAAAATATCATCTACATCTATCATTTTAAGTTCATACCTCATATCAGGCTTATCGCTACCGTAGTATTCAATAGCATCTGTGTAAGTTATTTGGTTAAAAGGAGGATTTATATTAAACCCTGCAACTTCAAATATGTTTTTTAGCATTTGCTCTGTTATGCTCATTATTGTCTCTTCATCACAAAAACTAAGCTCTAAATCTATTTGTGTAAATTCTGGCTGTCTATCTGAACGCAAATCCTCATCTCTAAAACATTTTGCAATTTGAAAATATCTATCAAATCCACCAACCATCAAAAGTTGTTTAAAAAGTTGTGGAGATTGAGGAAGAGCATAAAA
>CAZXTK010000001.1:0-38384 GCA_964643665.1 uncultured Campylobacterales bacterium | reverse complement strand
CCAATAGAACTTCCTCAACATATGTTTATGGGTATTGCTATGTTTTTGGCACAAAATGAAAAAAACAAACAGCAATGTGCAAAAGATTTTTATAATTTAATTTCACGATTTAAAGTTATGCTTGCCACCCCAACATTATCAAATGCAAGAACAACAAGACATCAATTAAGTAGTTGTTATATAGGCTCATCGCCTGATAATATAGAAGGTATTTTTGATAGTTACAAAGAAATGGGACTTTTATCAAAATACGGTGGTGGAATAGGCTGGGATTATAATAATATTAGATCAATTGGTAGTTTTATTGACAATCATAAAGGTGCAGCTGGAGGAATTGTTCCATTTTTAAAAATAACAAATGATATTGCATTAGCAGTTGATCAATTAGGCACTAGAAAGGGCGCTATTTCTGTGTATATTGAGCCTTGGCATAAAGATGTTGAATCTTTTCTGGACTTAAAGAAAAACAGTGGAGAAGAGCGAAGACGAACACATGATTTGTTCCCTGCTTTGTGGATAAATGATTTATTTATGCAAAGAATAAAAGAAGATAGTTATTGGACTTTATTTGACCCCTATGAAGTTAATGATTTACATACTTTATATGGTGAAAAATTTAATAAAAGATATATTGAATACGAAAATGATGATAGTATAAATAAAGAAAAAATAAGAGCAAAAGATTTATGGAAAAAGATATTAACATCTTATTATGAAAGTGGCTCCCCATTTTTATGCTTTAAAGATAATGCAAATAAAGCTAACCCAAATAATCATGCAGGGTTTATTAGAAGTAGTAATTTATGCACAGAAATATTTCAAAACACAGAGCCAAACCATTATAAAATAAAAATAGAATACGAAAATGGAAGTTTTGATTATTTTGAAGAATATGAAGAAGTTAAAATTGATTCACAAGATGGATTTATTATAAAAAAAGCAAATAAAATTACATCTCTTGATAGCATAAATGGCAAAAAAGTATTTTTATGCTCCAAAATAAAAATAGATGGAAAAACAGCAGTTTGTAATTTAGCATCTATAAATTTAAGTAGATTAAATACAAAAGAAGAGATGGAAAAACTAATACCAATTGCCGTAAGATTGCTTGATAATGTTGTTGATTTAAATTTTTATCCATTAAGAAAGGTAAAAGTAACTAATTTACAGACAAGATCTATTGGTTTGGGTATTATGGGTGAGGCTCAAATGTTAGCAGAGCAAGGAATACATTTTGGTAGTGATGAGCATTTTCATAAAATGAATGAAATTATGGAAATTATAAGCTACAACACTATTAAAGCAAGTTGCAAGCTAGCAAAAGAAAAAGGCTCTTATCCAGAGTTTAAAGGCTCTATGTGGTCTAAGGGAATTATGCCACATGATTATCAAAATATTAAAATAGATAAAATAATAGATAAAACCTTATTTGATGATCAATATGATTGGAAAGAGCTTAGAGAAGAGGCTAAAAAAGGCATTAGAAATGGTTATTTAATGGCTATTGCACCTACAAGCTCTATATCTATTTTAGTAGGAACAACACAAACGATTGAGCCTATTTATAAGAAAAAATGGTTTGAGGAAAATTTAAGTGGATTAATCCCTGTTGTCGTTCCAAAGTTAAATGCATCTAATTGGAAATACTATACATCAGCTTATGAAATTGATCAATTACAACTAATAAAAGCAGCCGCAATAAGACAAAAATGGATTGATCAAGGTCAGAGTTTAAATATATTTATTGATTTACAAAAAGCAAGTGGCAAATACTTAAATAATATATATATGTTAGCTTGGGATTTAGGTTTAAAGTCTACTTATTATTTGAGAAGTCAATCACCAGAAGTTAATAATGATGTAGTAGATAGAAGCATTGAATGTTTAGGTTGTCAATAAAATTATTTGTAGGCATTTTAGTTTAAGCTAATATTAAATATTTATATTTTTCATGCGCTGTTAAGCCATTTATACGATAATCGTTTTAAATTTGTTTATTGTTCATATAATATTTATTCAAAAATTTAGTAATGCTATGATAAAATTATTATTCAATTTTTTCAAGGATTTATTTTAGATGAGCACCCATTTTGACAAAAAAATAATTTATAATCCAAACTCAAAAGAGACATTAACTGATAGAAGAGTTTTTGGCGGAAATCCTGATGGAATGATAAATTTTACAAAAGCAAAATACACTTGGGCTTTGAATTTATGGGATCAAATGGAGGGCAATACTTGGTTTCCAAGAGAAGTTCAAATGACAAATGATGCAAAAGACTATAAGCTTCTCACGCCCCCAGAAAAGAGGATGTATGATTTAGTATTAAGTCAGCTTACTTTTATGGATAGCTTACAAACAAATAATATTATGGACAATATGAACCCTTTTATAACTGCTCCAGAAATAAACGCAGTATTATCAAGACAAGCATATGAAGAGGCAAATCATTCTAAAAGCTATGCTGTTATGATAGAGAGTGTTAGTGAAAATACAGACTTAATTTATGATATGTGGAAAACAGATGATACATTAAGAGCAAAAAACACCTTTATATCTAATATATTTTCTAATCTTTCAAATGACACAACTGATGAGAATATTGTATTATCTATGTTTGGTAATCAAATTTTAGAAGGAATATATTTTTATGCAGGGTTTGCGGCTATGTATGCATTGGGTAAATCTGGCAAAATGCTCGGAAGTAGTCAAATGATTAGATTTATTCAAAGAGATGAAATAACACATCTTATATTGTTTCAAAACTTAATCAATTCCACAAGAGCAGAAAGACCAGAATTATTCACACCTCAATTAGAAAAAAAAGTAAGAGGTATGATAATAGATGCAGTAGAGATTGAATCAAATTGGGGAGCATATATCACAGATGGACAAATACTTGGGCTAACAGACGGGATTATAAAACAATATATTCAATACTTAGCCGATCAAAGATTAGAAGCAGTAGGGTATGAGAAAGAATACAATGTTACCAACCCTATTGCTTGGGTAGATGCATATAGTTCTTTTAACGAGCAAAGAATTAATTTTTTTGAAGGAAATGTTGTTAATTATTCAAAAGGCTCTATAAATTTTGATGATTTTTAGTAGTTATTTTTAAAGATTTAAAATGCTAAATGACAAAAATTTTATCAATATTGCAAAAGAATTAGCAAAAGCTAGTAAATGTGTTTCAAAAAAAGTAGGAGCTGTTATTGTAAAAAATGGCAGAATACTATCAACTGGCTATAATGGCACACCACAAGGTTATGTTAATTGTGATGAGTATTGGGATGGTAAATACACCCCTTCGCATCATAATTGGAGTTTAAAATACGAAATACATGCAGAAATGAATGCTATTATTTGGGCTAGTAAAAACGGAATTAAAATAAATAATTCAACTATCTACACCACTTTGCAACCTTGTGAGCAATGCACCAAAAATATAATAGCAAGCGGTATTAAAAAAATAGTATATGAAAAAGAATATGATAAAAACAACACAAAAGAAATATTAGATTTTTTAAAATATAATAATGTCAAGATTACCAAATTATAATTTGTTTAGTTTTATGCTTATCAAGTCATTTTTGTATATAATTTAAAAAATTAAAGAGTTAGAGTGAATAAAATTATAGTATTTTTATTTTGTTTGATTATTGGCAGTTTAAATGCCAAAATAATCAATCAAATAGCATATCAAGTAAATGACGACATTATTACTACTTATGATATAAATACCAAAATGCAACAAAGTGGTTTTAGCAAAGCAAAAGTCATAAATTTACTTATTAAACAAGAATTATTTAAACAAGAATTATCAAAATATGACATACAAGTTAGTGATGAAGAGCTAAACGAACAAATTAAAAAAATTGCAGCAAGAAACAATATGGGCTTTGGCGAGTTTATGAAAGTAATTGATAATAATCCACGATATGATTCTTTTTTAGAGGAGTTAAAAAACCAAATAGCTCACCGTAAGCTAGTAGAGATATTATCAAGTGGCAATATAGTTGTTGCAACTGATGAAGATTTGAAAATATATTACAAAAACCACAAAAAACAATTTAGACAGCCTAATAAAATAGTAGGTGTTTTATATACTTCTACTAACGAAAGAGCGCTTGTGGCTCAAATTTCAAACCCAATGCTAAGATCGCAATCAGTGCAAACAAAACCAATGAAAGCAGATATCAAAAAATTAAGCCCACAATTACAATATTTGGCGCTAAATACACCAAGCAAGAGTTTTACTCAAATTTATCAAGAAAACGGCAAATTACACACTCTTTTCATATCTAAAAAGACATATTTGGGAACACTGCCTTTTAAAAAGATAAAATCAAGAATTTTTGAGATAGTTATGCAAAAAAGACAAAATGAATTTTTAAAAGATTATTTTGATACTCTAAAAGCAAAAGCCGATATTAAAAAGCTCTCAAACAACTAATTTAGGGTTTGTTTTGCCATTTGTTTTAGCCAAGCATAAAGCACTCCCTCTTAAAAATCCACAGCCAATACAAATAGTTTTGCTAAAGGATGATATTAATCTATCTTTAAAGCAATCCCAAGCATTGCTTAGCAAAAATAGAGTATTTCAAAGCAATATAGACATAGATAGTGTTTTTTTTAAAGCGTTGAACTTTTTGTGTTTTAATAAATTAGACTTTAAAGAAGTTTTAAAAAATGGTGATAAAATTAGCAAAAAATATATTTATTTGGCGGTGTTTAAACCTAAACCAAGAGGGCTAAAACCCATTTTTGTTTGTGATGATTTTGTGGTTTTTGATAAACCAAATAAGGTTTTAACATATCCCATAAGTAAAAAAATATCTTATTCTATGTTAGATGAATTAAGGGCTTTTTGTGGAGATGATGCTAATTTTGTTCATAGATTAGATTATGAGACATCAGGTCTTTTGGTTGGTGCAACAAATAAAAAAAGCGAAATTGCTCTTAAACAACTTTGGCAAAACAGAGGTGTTATTAAAAAATATTTAGCCCTCATAGATGGCGAATTAAAAACCAATAAAAATGAACTAATCATAGATGCCAATATAGCACCACAGGGTAAAGACGCTTTTATTGGTGTTAAGATGAGAATAGATTGCCAAAAAACATTACAACATTCAAAATCAGCACTTAGTGTTGTGAGGGTTTTAAAGCATTTTAAACCAAATAATAAAATCACATACCCAACAACTTTGGTAGAGGTGGATATAAAAACAGGCAGACAACATCAAATTCGCTTACATTTAGCAAGTATAAATCACCCAATCATAGGAGACCCTCTTTATTTGGCAGATGAGCTTATGGTCGATAAACACTTAAAAAAACATTTTAGCATTAAAGATAGAATAAAATATTTCAAACATAGCAAAATGATGCTTCATTGTTATTATCTAAATTTTACTTATAATAATATGCGTTTTTTCATTCGCTCTAAGCGAAGCTTAATGCCATTTTGAGTAAAATCTACAAATTTTAAAAGGTTAGGATATGAAAAAAGACATACACCCAGAATATGTAGAATGCGAAGTTGTTTGTGCTTGTGGCAATAAATTTATTACAAAATCAAATAAATCTATTTTAAAAATTGACATTTGCTCTAATTGTCATCCATTTTTTACAGGCGAGCAAAAACTTGTAGATAGTGCTGGTAGAGTAGAGAAATTTAAAATGAAATACGCTAAAAAATCTTAGTGTATTTGTGATTTTTAACCTTATATCACACATTAATTAAACTAAAACAAAACATATATGATTGTTTATGGCAAGCAGGTTGTTTTTTTTGTTTTAGACAAATATCCACATTTAATCAATAAAATTTATTTTGCTATTTCTAAAAAATTAGATAAAAATGAATTTAATAAATTCTCATCTTTAAATAAACCCATTATTAAATTAGATTTTAAAAAAGCACAAGCACTTGCACAAGGCAATAACCATCAAGGATATTTTTTAGACATACAAGATGTCGATTTTGTAAGCCTAAAGGCACTTATCAAAAAAAACAAAAGCGAATTTATTTTGATGTTAGATGATATACAAGATATGGGCAATATTGGCGCGCTTTTAAGAAGCGCATATGGTTTTGGCATAGACGGTGTTATTTTTTCTTCACCAAACAATATTAATCTCTCAGCAATTGTTAGAACAAGTAGCGGGCTTGCTCTTTGTTTGCCACTATCTAAACAAAACAATTCAAGTGATTGTATAAATGAGTTAAAACAAGCAGGTTTTAGAATATTTGGTGCTAATATGGACGGGGAGGATATATCTTGTGTAAAATTGCAACCAAACACAAAAAGAGTTTTGCTGTTATCAAACGAGCATAGAGGACTTAGCAAAAAAATAAAATCAAAAATGGATACAATAGTCAAAGTAAAAACCATAAATAATTTAGAGAGCTTAAATGTATCTGTGGCAGGGGCTATTTTGATGAGAGAGCTATCATTATGCAAATAATAAATAAAATAAAGCTTATGCTATGTGTGCTTTTTGTAAGTATTTTTTTTAGCACCTTAGGGCATTGTAGCGAGATACAAACCAATACAACCAATAACTTATCGCCCCTTTTTGCAAATATCAAAAACATAATAGGCGAAAACAAATACAATAAAAACAAAAAATTAATAAACTTTTTATTCAAAAAACAAAATAAATTTTATATATTAGATCATATAGATTATGCAAAGGTGTATAAAATTTTATATGATAATTCATTGTTAAAGGAAGATAATAAATTATCAAAAACATTAAAGATTGATTTTATTTTAAAAACCCAATCACCGTTTAAAGATTTTAAAGTCCTAAAAGATGTTTTAACTAAAATAGGATATGTTTCTTTAACTACCACCTCTTTTCAATACATCAAAAATAATGTTTTAGAGTGGAATATTGTCATTAAATCTACAAAATATTTTGACATCATAGCTTTTAATGAGGCATTATTATCTTGCGGAACAAGATTAACAAAAGTTACTAATTTAGCCGATGATTCTATAAGTAGCCATTTTGCCTATGAATTAGAGTTTACATATTCGTATATTGACAAGGCCATATCTATTCCAAATTACGAAAAAGTAAGGTTGCCGTTTTATTTTGAGCCTATTTTAATAAGAGTGTCGGATGCAAAACAAATAAGGATTAGTTATTTTAACAAGTGGTATGCTTTTGTTGTTTTTTATGATAAAGATTTAAATCAATTAGCCTACAAAAAGTCTTTTAGGCAAAGAAATGTGTTTTATTATAAAATACCAAAACATACAAGATATATTAAAATACAAGATACATATGCAATATCAAATATACATAAGGGTATATGGGTTTTGTTAAAATAAACAACAAAGGATTAAAATGATAAAAGTAGCTTTATTTGGTTTGGGCGTAGTTGGCAGTAGTGTTGTAAAGATATTACAAAAAAACCAAAGCTTATTGCAAAGTAGATGTGGTAAAAAAATAGTTCCTGTTGTTGCTTGTGTAAATGACATTAGCAAAAAAAGAAGCGTAGATATTGAGATTACTGATAATATTGATGATGTTTTAAACCGCGATGATATTGATATATTTGTAGAGCTTATGGGTGGAGTTGATAAGCCTTATGAGATTGCAAAAGTTGTTTTAAATAGCAAAAAACATCTAGTTACTGCCAATAAGGCGATGCTTGCTTATCATAGAGAAGAGTTAAGCTCTCTTAGCATACAAAATGATGTTTTGTTTGAGTTTGAAGCTGCTATTGGCGGGGGCATACCTATTGTTTTGGCGCTTAGAGAGGGTCTTAGTGCAAATAAAATAAACTTAATCAAAGGTATTTTAAACGGCACTTGTAATTATATTTTAACAAGAATGAGAGATGAATCAGGTATAAAATATGAAGATGTGCTAAAGGATGCACAAGATTTAGGCTATGCAGAGCTTGACCCGGCATTAGATGTGGGCGGTGATGATGTGGCCCATAAGCTTTTGACATTAGGCTCTATCGCTTATGGCATAAATGCCAAACCAGAAGATATCTTAATAGAAGGTATCACAAAAATCACAAGCGATGATTTATTTTTTGCAAAAGAGTTTGGCTATGTGCTAAAACTACTTGCAATTGCAAAGCAAAACAAAGACGAAGTAGAGCTTAGAGTTCATCCGGCTTTTATTTTGCAAGAGAGCTTGTTGGCAAAAGTTGATGGAGTTATGAATGCTATTAGTGTAGAGGGCGATATGGTAGGAGAGACTCTTTATTATGGCGCAGGTGCAGGCGGTGATGCCACAGCAAGCGCTGTTGTTGCTAATATTATTGATATTGTAAAAAAAGGCACACCAAACCAATCTAGCAATTTTTCTTCTTTGGGTTTTGTAGATAATGCTGAGCTGTCAAATAAAAGCGATTTAAGCCCTAAATTAGCACAAAAAGGGAAAATACGCACAAAATACTATCTAAGACTTAAAGTGCAAGATAAAAGCGGTATTTTAGCCCCAATTTGTAAAATCTTGGGAGATAGAAATATTTCTATTAAGAATTTCTTCCAAAAAGATGCATTCAAAGACGATAATGCAAAAACAGCTATGATTTTTATATCTACGCATTTATGTGATGAGAGCGATATAAAACAAGCCCTTAGCGAGCTAGAAGCGAGCAAGCTGCTTTTAGATGAAGCAGTTGTTATTAGAATAGAAGATTAATCTTATAATTTTAGCTTAGCTATATTTTTATATTAGCTTTTATGATTTTGTATCTAAGGTATTTATAGTTGTCCTTGCAAGTAGCTTTTGCAGAATAATCAAGCACCACATCAGAAGGGATTACAAAAACACATATTGTGTTTTCTCTTGCTCCTTGGTTAAAGTTTTCTTGGTTCATATAAATATTACAATTTCCAAAAAACTCTTTTAGTATTTTGTGATTTATGCTGTCTTTTTTATACCAATATTTGCATTGTATTAGTAGTGTTTGCTCTTCTTTTGTTGCAATCAAATCAATACCACCATCTAATTTGCCTAAATCTATGCCCCTATACTCTATTGCATAGCCCATATCTTCGTATTCTTTGCCAACAATTATTTCATATTGTTCGCCTACGCTTTTTTGCGCTTCTTGTATGTGAGTGTTTAGCGCATTGCGTATTAATACATAAATACCAAATACAAACCCACAAGGTATGCTAATAGATATAAAGAGTGGCTGATTTAATACAAAATATAATAGAGCCCCCGCAACAATAGATATTGCAATTAAAGCCTTCATGGCAAATTTATTTGATGTTTTCTAACAGCTCAGGCGGTATTGCAATCGTTGCTTTGTTGTTTTCAAACTGTGCTATTGGTCTTTTTAGTAAAATTGGATTTTGAATCACTATTTCTATTATTTCATCATCACTTTTATTAGGGTTTTTTATATCATTTGTTTTGTATACATCTTCTTTTTCTCTTAACATTTCTCTTATATCATTTAGCCCATTTGCTTTTAAATCTTCAAAAAGCTTTACAATCTCATCCTTGCTTGGTGCATTAACTAAATATAGCTTTTCTTTATATTGCACGCCTTTATCATCTAATATGTCTTTTGCAATTCGGCATTTTGAGCATCTTGGGTTAAACCATAGTGTTAACATTTTGTATCCTTTTATTAAATTGTAAAGTCATTATACCCAACTATCTCACAATATAAATTTGATATACTTCCAAAAACAAAGGAATTATATGAGCACAAATAAAGACATTACCAACTTATCATCTACAACTACAATCTTAACTCAGTTTTTTACATCTCCAAAGCTTTTGATTTTGGTGGGAGCATTGCTTGTGTTTTCTACTAGTTTTTGGTTTAGCACGACAGATATTATTTTGAATCTTTTAAACTTTTTGATTATATTAGAGATTGTTAGAACGATATGGGACTATGTAGTTAAAGATGAGCATATCATTAAAATACGATTTATTATAGATGGTGCGATATTGTTTTGTATTAGGGAGCTTTTTGTTGGGCTTACTATGATGAAAGTTGATATTATATTGTCTGGGCTTATTACCCTTCTTTCATTGCTTACTATTGGGGCGCTGGTGTTTTATAGACATAAGATTGTTTTACATTTTGATAAAGCAGTAGAAGAATCATAATATATCCAATGTTCTACGAGAAACATTTATGGCTAAATACATAAAAGGAAAAACTATGTTAAAATCACAAATAAAAAGAGGCATAAATGATAATAACTAGATTTGCACCAAGCCCAACAGGCTATTTGCATATTGGAGGCCTTAGAACAGCGCTTTATTCATATTTGTGGGCAAGGAAAAACAACGGAAAGTTTGTATTAAGAATAGAAGATACAGACAAAAAGCGAAACTCACAAGAAGCAGCTAAGCAAATATTAGAAGTGTTTAAATGGGTAAATATTGATATTGATGATGAGATAGTTTATCAATCTAAGCGAGATGACATATATGCAAAATATATTGATATTTTATTACAAAAAGGTCTGGCGTATTATTGTTATATGAGCAAAGAAGAGCTAGATGCGTTAAGAGCCGAGCAAATTGCCAACAAACAAACCCCAAGGTATGATAATAGATACAGAGATTTTAAGGGCGAGATACCAAAAGGGCGAGATGCTGTTGTTAGGATTAAAGTCCCACAAGATACGCAGATTTGTTTTGATGATGGCGTAAAGGGTCAGATGAAGTTTGACACCAAAGACATAGATGATTTTATTATAGCTAGAAGCGATGGCTCACCTACTTATAATTTTGTTGTGGCGATAGATGATGCTTTAATGGGTGTAAATGAGATAATTAGAGGCGATGATCATTTAACAAACACCCCAAAACAAATTATTGTTTATAATGCATTAGGCTTTGAGTTGCCTAAGTTTTATCATATAGCTATGATAAACAACGAGCAGGGCGCAAAACTATCAAAAAGAGATGGCGCTTTAGATGTGCTTGAGTATAAAAAAATGGGATATTTGAGCGATGCTTTGCTGAATTTTCTTGTTCGTTTAGGCTGGGGACATAAAGATGAAGAGATATTTTCTATGGATGATATGCTTAGATTGTTTGATCCTAATAATATAAACAAATCAGCTTCATCTTATAATCTTAGTAAGTTAGATTGGATAAATGCTTATTATATTTCGCATAAGAGTCATAAAGAATTGATAGATATTTTAGAGCAAGATTATGATTACAAGTTAGACGATTGTCATAAAGATATTGTAGATTTGCTAAAAAGCAGATCTACTACTATGATAGATCTAAAAATTCAAATAGAGCGTTTTTTAAATCAACCAACTTCTTATGAGAAGCATAAATTTTTGAATAATGAAAATATTGAGCTCCTTAAAAATTATTTATTGCTATTGCAAAAGAGCGATTTTTCTAACAAAGAAGAGTTAGAAAACAAGACAAAAGAGTTCTTAAAAAACAATAATTCAAAACCACCTTGCTTGTTTATGCCTCTTAGAATTGCTTTATTGGGAGTTTCTAATGCACCAGGAGTGTATGATATTCTATCAGCACTCAGCAAAGATAAGTGCATAGAGAGAATCAAGAAAGCCCTAGATTTAAACTTTAATATTTAGTATTCCGCTCATAAATTATCTTTTGTTCCACGGGGAACATTGCATGCTCACCATCCCTTTTGTTATGTTATGTTATGTTTAGTTTGGTTTGCTTATCGTAAAGCGCAACCCTCTTTTATGCTCTATGCCATACAGAACCCATATTTTAACAATAGACATCCTTGTGTTTTTAGACCACCATTGACCTTGCTTTCTGGTTTGCCAAAATATTTATATGGTTGATTATCGCTTCTTGCTTGGCTTTTAATTTCTATATGATTTGTAATAAATGGCTTTGTCTTGATGTTTTCATCTTTGCGCCCATCTGCCATTTGTGCTAAATGTTAATACATTCTAATTTGATAATTTATATATTTTGTATTCTTTATATGATAATAAATAAAAACATATATCATTCATTTTTATTTATTTTTTATTAGTTTTGTATATAGTTAGTAAAAGTTTTTTAATGTTCCACGAGGAACATTGTATATTTATTTTGTGGATATTTTTATTAAAAGATTTTTATTTTTCTATATTCATCTATCAAAATTAAACAAACTTGCATGTTTTTATTGAAAATTTAATGTTCCACGAGGAACAATTACAAGAAGTTGCATAATTATACGCAAGTAGTAATATTTATTTTTTGTATTTTTCGTTTAGTTGACCACAAGCGCCATCAATATCCAAGCCCTTCGATTCTCTGATGGTTGCTCTCAGCCCTTTTGAGTTCAAATAGTCTCTAAAAGCTTCCATCTTTTTTACCTCTGGTCGTTTGTATTTGGTTTTATCAGAGGGGTTAAAAAATATCAAATTAACCTTAGACGGTATATCAGATAGTAATCTAACTAGCTCTTTTGCATCATCTAAAGTGTCATTTTTATCTTTTATAACAAGGTATTCAAAGAATATTTTTTGTCTTTTTTCTAGTGGGTATTGCTTGATTTGGTGGATAAGAGCCTGTATATTGTATTTTTTATTAAGGGGTATAAGCTCATCTCTTATGTCGTTATTTACTGCATGAAGTGAAATAGCTAAATTTATGCCCAAATTCTCGTTTGATAGTGCATCAATTTTGTCAACCACACCGCTCGTAGAGAGGGTTTGCCTATTGGCTGATATGTTTAGCCCCAATGTTTCTTGCGATATTTTAATAGATTGTATTACATTGTCGTAGTTATCAAGAGGTTCGCCCATACCCATATATACAATATTCATTGCCTTATTTTCATTTAATTTATTATCCTTTTTTAAATAAACAATCTGAGCAACAATCTCGCCTGATTCTAAATCTCTACTAAAACCAGCCTTTCCAGTAGCACAAAAAGAGCATTTTATTTTGCACCCCACTTGGGATGATATACAAAAAGTATATTGTGCTTGCTTGATTATATTTCCCTCATCATCTCTTTTTGTATCTCTCATTTTTAACAATACAGCCTCTATTGTCTTGCCATCTCTTAGTTCAAAAAGGTATTTTATAGACCCGTCTTTGCTGTGTTGTTTGTTGATTTTTTTTAAAATGCTTATATCATACTCACTTTTTAGCTGCGACATCATACTATCGCCTATGTTTTTCATCTCATCAAAACTAGATGAATATTTTTTATAAAGCCAATTATATATTTGTTTGGCTCTAAAGGCAGGTTTTAATTCTTGCTCTAATTGCTCTATGCTATATGAGTATATGTTTTTTTTGAGCATTGTATTTTTTGCGTCTTTGGCAACCATAGCGTGTCTTTTAGTGTTGATTTATTTTTTATATAGAAATTTTTCTATCTCTATTTTGGCAATATCTTTATTTGCTATATAGTCTTTGTGTGCATTGTTGTTGGTATAGTTTGTGATATAAAATATTCCTTTACATGCAATATTAAGCGATTTTGCCACACTAACACAAGCAAAAAATTCCATATTCTCAGCACCAATCCCAAGAGGTAGAAACTTTTTTGTAAGCTCTTCGTCTGTGCTAATATAATTAGATGAGTTGATAATGCAATCGCTTTTCATACCCTCTATTGTTATTACATTGTCTTGTATTGGTGTGTAGCATTTGTCTTCTAAAAAGCTAAGTTCAATATTTGAGCTATTGTAACTAGTTATGATATCGCCAATTTTATACTCTCCGTAGCTCCCAGCGGTGCCGACAAATACAAAATATTTTGCTCTTTTGTTGGCACATATTCTACTAAGAGTCATAGCACTTTGGACAAGCCCCACTCCAATATTAGTTGCAAACTTAAACTCTTCACCATTTCCTGCACAAATTATCATATTATTCCTTTTTGTTTAGTTGTAGCAAGATTAGAGTCTTACTGCAATGCCTTGTTCTTTTAGATATTGTTTTAAGTGTTGTATTTCTATTTGCTTAAAATGAAAAATACTAGCAGCAAGCCCACCATCTATCCCAGCTTCAAATATTTCTTTAAAATGCTCTATCTTACCAGCACCACCGCTCGCAATGATAGGAATATCTAGCTCGTCACTTATTTGTTTTGTTATTTCTAAATCAAAGCCCTCTTTTACTCCATCTGTGTCCATGCTTGTTAGCAATATCTCCCCAGCACCCCTTTTGGCAGCTTCTTTTGCCCACGCGAGAGCTTCTTTGTGTGTGTTCATACTCCCGCCTTTGCTAAAGACCTCATAAGTATTGCTTGAACTCTGCTTATCATTTGCTATATTTTCTTTTCTTTGTTTTTTTACATCTATTGCAACTACAATGCATTGAACTCCAAACTCTTTGCCAGCTTCGTTTATCAAATCAGGGTTTCTAAGAGCGCTAGAGTTTATGCTAATTTTATCGCATCCGGCATGTAAGAGTTTGTAAATATCATTCAAATTATTTATGCCACCACCAACACAAAGTGGCACAAAAACTTCTTGCGCCGCTTCTTTGATAATATCTACCATTGTTTTTTTGTTTTCTATGCTTGCTGCAATATCTAAAAACACTATTTCATCAGCCCCTTCATCGTTGTATCGTTTTGCAACTTCTACTGGGTCGCCACTATCTTTAAGCCCTTCAAAGTTTACACCCTTTACAACGCGATTGTTTTTTATATCCAAGCAAGGAATAATTCTTTTTGCAAAGGCTGTGGTGGGTTGAATGTTCATTATGCACCTTTTTTATGTTTGTTGTGTAATTATATCCATTAAATATACTATGTAGGTATATTTTGTATTTTTCTTTGCTTTAATGTCATAAAAGTGCCCCAACAGCATAAAGGCTCATATTTTACTATGGATTTTTGTTGTTTTTGTCTATATAATATTAAATTACCAAATAGTTTTTACTGCCACAAACAAAATAACTACTGCCACTATTGCCCAGCCTAACTTATCTATATATTTTTGAAGCCATATATCACAATTGTCTCCAAACCTTCTTGCCAAATACGCTACCAAAAAAAATCTAGCTCCACGAGATATTAGCGAGATTAATACAAATGGAGCAAGCGCTATGCCTACTATGCCAGCACCAATAGTAAATATTTTATACGGCAATGGACTAAACCCAGCTAGAAATACTATTAATATTCCATATTCATTAAACCAGTTCATAATAATATCTATCTTGTCCATATAGCCAAGCTTATGCAATAGGGGCTCTACTACCCCCATCGCACTAGCACCTATGAAATACCCTGCCACACCACCTAGCACAGAAAATACCGCACAAATAAGTGCATATTTGTAAGCCTTTATAGGTTTGGCTAACACCATAGGGGCCAGTAATACATCTGGTGGAGGATACGGCAGAATGAATGATTCTACAAAACTAATACCACCAAGCCAATAGGTAGCGTATTTGCTTTTGGAGTATTGTAGTGTTTTGTTGTATAAATATGAAAATATTCTCATGAGCATCCTTAAAATTATAAAGATTATAGCATTTAGGTTGTTTATTTAAAAGCTTATTGTAAAATAACATCAATACAAAAAGAGAGAGTATGAGAGTAAGCAAAGCATTATTAAAACTAACAACAAAAGCCAACCATCAGTTTAATTTAATTAGTGAGGGGGATAAAATAGTCGTAGGCTTTAGTGGCGGTAAGGATTCGTTAGCCCTTATTCATATATTAAAACATATGCAAAAATACGCGCCGTTTAATTTTAGCTTCAAGGCTGTTAGCATTGAATATGGCATGGGAGATGATTTGTCCTTTTTGGGAGATTATTGTGCAAAATACGACATAGAACACGAGACAATTAAAACAAATATATATTCCCTTGCTAAAACTAAGATTAGAAAAAACTCATCGTATTGCTCGTTTTTTTCTAGATTAAGAAGAGGGCATTTGTATCAAAAAACAAGAGAATATGGCTACAATAAGTTAGCATTAGGTCATCATTTTGATGATGCAGCAGAGAGTTTTTTGATGGGGATTAGCTATAACGGAGTGATGCGAAGTATGGCGCCAAAATATACAATAGATGATACTAGCTATAAAATAGAGGTTATTCGCCCATTAATATTGGTAAGAGAGAGAATGTTAAGAGATAATGCGATTAAAAATAATGCCAAAGTGCTAAGTGATGAGTTATGTCCTGCTATGAGATTTGATATTAAGCTCCCACATGTAAGATATGAAATCAAACAGCTTTTAGCAAAAATAGAAGAGGATAATCCTAAGTTTTTTGCTTCTTTGCAAAGCTCGTTTAGCAATATTCAAAGAGATACATTTTTTACGCCTTTTGTTTAAGTTGTAAAATAGTAAAATACAAAGACATGATTAGAGCCAAAAAACGATTTGGTCAAAATTTTTTAAAAGATGAGCTTGTTTTAAATAAAATTAAGCAAGTTATTCCAAACAATACCAACGATATAGTAGAAATTGGTTGCGGTATGGGCGATTTGACAGCCAAACTTTTAGAAGTTAGTAGCAAAAAAAGAGTTATAGGCTATGAAATAGATAAAAGCCTGTATTCGCTTTTGTGTAAAAATTTTGATTTGCAATTACAACAGAGGTTATTTAATCTAACTTTGTGCGATGTAGTGCATTATTGGCAAGAGCATAAAACCCTATCATCAAACAAATATGATTTGGTTGCAAACTTGCCTTATAACATAGGCACAAAAATTGTTTTAAAAGCACTTTGTGATGACAATTGCCAAAGCTTAATTGTTATGCTTCAGCTTGAAGTTGCAAAAAAGTTTTTAGCCAGGCCAAAGGATAAAGATTTTTCTGCTTTGGGCGTTATTAGCTCTCTTGCATGCGATAATAGAAGCGAGGTTGCTTTTGTTGATAGAGCATCTTTTGAGCCTGCACCAAATGTAGATTCAATGGTGATTTGTTTGCAAAAGAATAAAGATATAGATAAAAAGGATAATATAACTACAAACGAAGAATTTAAAAAGTTTTTAAAAATATGCTTTTTAGCCCCTAGAAAAAAGATGATAACATCTTTAAAGGGCAAGTATAATTTAGGAAAAATTAAAGAAATATTTAAGCAAATAGCTTTAAATGAGAGTATCCGCTCTCATGAAATAACACCAGCTGAATATGTAAATTTGTTTAAGAAATTGCATCATTAAAAACAAAAAAGTATATTTTTAAAAATTAAAACAAGGAGAGAGTTTAAAATAATTTAAATCAAAACATAATGAATATAAAAAAAACAAAATTAAAAAAGGATAAAAATTGATAACAAAGATATTTAGCAAAATTACAGATGACAAAAAACCAAATGAAGATAAACCACAAAATAAAAATAATAATGGCGCAAAAGGGCAAGTATAATTTAGGAAAAATTAAAGAAATATTTAAGCAAATAGCTTTAAATGAGAGTATCCGCTCTCATGAAATAACACCAGCTGAATATGTAAATTTGTTTAAGAAATTGCATCATTAAAAACAAAAAAGTATATTTTTAAAAATTAAAACAAGGAGAGAGTTTAAAATAATTTAAATCAAAACATAATGAATATAAAAAAAACAAAATTAAAAAAGGATAAAAATTGATAACAAAGATATTTAGCAAAATTACAGATGACAAAAAACCAAATGAAGATAAACCACAAAATAAAAATAATAATGGCGCAAAAGGGCAATCAAACAACCCAAATGCCAAAACCGTATCTAAGAAAAAACCAGTTCCAACATCTGGCAAGGGCTGGAATAATGATTTAAAAAAGAGCTTCGAGGCAAATGAAGAGATTCAAAAACAAAGATTGACACCAAAGATTGACACAAAAAACACTAACAAAGTCAGAATTACTCCAATAGGTGGGCTAGATGAAATTGGTGGAAACATCATGGTTATTGAAACAGAAGATAGCGCCGTGATTGTAGATGGTGGTATGAACTTCCCTGATGAGAGCGGGTTTGGTATAGATATTTTGATACCTGATTTTACATATCTAAGAACCATACGCTCTAAAATAAAAGCCATTTTAATAACACACGCACACGAAGATCATATAGGCGCGATGGTTTATTTGTTTAAGGAAATTCAAGTTCCAATTTATGGCTCACCGCTACCACTTGCTATGATAGGCGCGAAGTTTGATGAGAATAAAATGAAGCATCTTAAAAGTTATTTTAGAAGTGTAGAAAAAAGAAAAGCAATAAAGATTGATCAGTTCGAAGTAGAGTGGATGCATATAACACATTCTATTGTTGATTGTAGCTCTCTTGCCATTACTACAAAAGCAGGCACAATCATCCACACAGGTGATTTTAAAATAGATCATACGCCAGTAGATAATTATCCAACTGATTTGCATAGATTTGCATATTATGGAGAAAAAGGCGTTTTAGCATTGCTCAGCGATAGCACAAACTCACATGGAGGCGGAATCACAAGAAGCGAAAAAACAGTAGGACCAACTTTAGAGAGATTAATAAGAAACGCAAAAGGTAGAATATTGATGTCCACTTTTAGCTCCAACTTGCATAGATTGGTTCAGGGCATAGATATTGCTATACAAGAAGGCAGAAAAATATGCCTTATTGGTAGAAGTATAGAAAAAAATACAAACCTAGCAATAGATTTGGGCTATGTAAAATATGATAGAAAACATTTTATAGATGCACATTCTATTGATAAATTATTAGACAAAGAGGTGTTTATTGTAACAACAGGCTCACAAGGCGAAAATAACGCAGCTCTTTATAGAATGGCCATTCAAGAGCATAGACATATAAAAATTAAGCCAGAAGATTTGATAATTCTAAGCTCAAAACCAATCCCCGGAAACGAAGGAAGTGTGTCTAAACTTTTAAATGAGCTTATGAAATGTGATGCAAAAGTGGCTACTCATACTTCATATCCAGATATACATGTTTCTGGGCATGCATCCATAGAAGAGCAAAAACTTATGATACGACTTTGCAAGCCAAAATATTTTATGCCAATTCACGGGGAATATAACCATGTGCTAAGACATGCCCAAACAGGCATTGACTGCGGAATCCAAAAGCGAAATATTCACGCACTCCATGCAGGTGAGCAAATAGAGATCTCTCCTACTCAGCTTAAAAAAATAAAAACAGTTAGATCAGGTAAAGTATTCGTAGATAACCAAAAAAACAGAAAAATACCACATAAAATAATATTTGATAGACAAAGAATGAGTATAGATGGGGCTATTTTTTGTGTAGCCACGGTAGATTTTGGTTCTGCCTCTTTTGCGGGCAAACCACATATCCAAACAAATGGATTAACAGACAATAAACAAGAAGAGATAATGATAAAAGATACTTTAGGTTTACTTAGCAGTTGTTTAGAGAGCGCTAAACCAGCAGTGATGAAAAACCCACTTACTCTTTCAGAAGAGTTTAAAAAAGTATTTAAAAGATATTGTGGTAGAAAATTTAATAAATTCCCATTAATCAATGTAGTCGTTTTAGAAGCCCAATAAAATATAAGAAAAATATTAGAATTATATAAGAAACTTAAAGCTAATATAAGAAATTCGGCTTTTTGTTCTCTTAACACATAAATATAAATGTAAAATAACTAAATTGGGGGTTGAATTTTGGTTATTTTTTACAAAATCAAAGGCTAAATCAATGAGATTAAATCAATATATTGCACATAATTCCAAACATTCAAGACGAGAAGCAGATGCGTTAATCTTTGATGGGCATATTATGGTAAATGGTAAAGTAATCACAAACCCTGCAACCCAAGTTGATGATAGAAATAAAATCAAAATCAGAGGTAATTATTTAAAGGCAAATAAAAAGACGACTATTTTAGTTTATAACAAAAACAAAGGTGAGCTAGTTAGCAAAAAGGATGATAGAGGTAGAAAAACAATTTTTGATTCTTTGCCACAAAAATATGCTCATTTTAATTATGTTGGTAGGCTTGATTATTCTAGCGAGGGGCTTTTAATTTTGAGTGATAATGTGAGCACCGTATCGGCTCTGATGAGTAGTGATATACCAAGAGTGTATAAAATAAAGCTAAATGGAGCAATAACTCAAAGCATTAAAGATGCTATGAGCGAGGGTATTGAGATAGTAGATAGTTTAGATGGGGCCCATAAAGATAGCAATATTCATACGATGAGCATAAAAGCTTTTGAGAGCTTTGAGATTATATCGAGCAAGAGAAACTACTCTAAACTAAAAGTAACAATTAAAGAAGGGCAAAACAGAGAGTTAAGGCGATTTTTTGCTAATTTTAATTTGGATGTTTTGGATCTAAAAAGGCTTAGTTTTGGAGAGTTTAGACTAAATGCTTTACCTAATGGCAAGTATAGATATGCCACGCCAAATGAGTATAAGTTTGTAAAAAATTACATATCAATAATGAAACAATAACATAAAATAAGTGCATATATGCCTATAAATAGCTTGCTAACGAGCTTGTAAGTTATCAATCTTTGTGTTATTATGTTATTATATTTTATAAGGAGTAATAAATGGAAATTTATAATTGGATTTTGGTAGTGCATATTTTTGGTATTTTAGCGTGGATGAGTTGCTTATTTTATTTGCCAAGACTATTTGTTTATCATATTGAAAACATTGATAAAAAGGATTTTTGTGATATTTGTGAGGTGCAAGAGCGAAAGCTGTACATATTTATTGGTATGCCAGCACTTAGCGCTGTTTTATTTAGCGGGATCGGTTTATTGTATTTAAACCCTAATTTATTGCATAGTGGTGGTTTTATGCATGCAAAATTGTTCTTAGTTTTTTTGCTAATGGTGTTTTATTTTTCTTGTAAAATATTTATGAAGCAGTTAAAGGCTAAAACTTGCACAAAAACAACTAAGTTTTTTAGAATATATAATGAGATACCAACTATTCTAACCATTTTTATATTGATTTTAATTGTAATAAAACCTTTCTAAATTTACAAATATAAACGTTAAAGATAGCCTTGTTAAGCCATTGTATTATTATATAAAAAAATTATTTATATAGTTTTTGATTGCAATTTATTAATTTGTTCATTAAGATTTTTAATTTTATCTTCATATACATATAATTGTGTAGTTTGCTCTGCTATTTTATTTCTGGCTTTTTCTAATGATAGCAATAAAGCATTGTTGCCAATATCTATGTTTTTTTGGTATCTCTCTTCACTTAAATGCTCTAATTCTTTAATTCTTCGTTGTAGGATATTTTCTTTTTTCTTATGTGATAAAATTAATTTTTTGATTTGATCTTGAGTTTCAGATATTTTTCTAACTTGGTTCGTTATGACAACACCACTCATATTATATGTGTACGGTTTATTGTTTTTTAGTTCAGGAGTGTAAATAGTTTTTAATATTATAGAATCCATTTTAGATGAAAAAAGCTCTACTTCTCCTGTCCATTGCTTGTTTGAGAGGATTTTATCTTTCATATCTTTATGATCATCAAAAGCTTTAAAAATAGAAGATAGAAAGGTTTTTCCTACTAGATCTTCTTCTTTATAGCCCAACAAAGAGCAAGCATAATCATTTGCATGCACTATTTTATCATCCATATCAAAAATTAAACCAAAAATTAAACCCGTAACGAGTCTGCCTCTTTCTGCAAGTTCTTGCTTTATTTTCTTATTTGTTTGTTTTTTTATGTAGATAGAAGTTGTGTATTGAATGATTTGTAATAAATATTTTATATTCTGTAAAGGTGCAGATACACAAGCCGATATATTGCTGAATTTTTGTGTATCTTGTAGCCGAATTAAGTCATTAGGCTTCATTAAAATAATGATAGGTATATCAATAGAAAGTTGTTTAAAGTTATTAAAGGCAACAATATTATTAGTTTTCCAAGGCTGAACATCTATTAATATAGTATCAACTCTAAGTTTTTTAGCATTCAATTCACTCTTAATGGCCTCTATATCATTTTTATTTGATAGCACAATAGTTTTTTTAAATACCTTATTAAGAACACTTATTAATTGTTGGTCTGTTCCTATATAGATTATTTTGATAAATTTTAAATACTTCATACTAATCATAATAGTTATTTTATATAACATCTACTTAATCTATACTTTAGTGTGCATTTTTTAGTTGCCTTAAGCAATAATAAAGGTTTTAGTGTGTAAACTAAAAGCCACGAGATAAGGAAAATTTATATGATTTCGAGATATTTATTAGCTTTTTTTATAGCTTCATTTGGCTCTATGAGCCTTAGTGCAGTGTATGTAGTGTCTGGCACAATTAACACAGGAGAGGCCGTTAAAATAGAATTTTGCAATAAAGAAGGCTGGTGTAAATTATCTTATACAAATTTTTACATTAAAGAAAAGTTTTTATTAAAATTAGAAGAAGAGGGCGTTTATATTGTTGATAGCAAATCAGATGAGATAGTATATACTTATGAGCTTGCTGATGATGATGGTGATGGGCAACCGTCTAATGAGGGCAAACAAATTGTTAATAAAATTATTGAAAAACATAAAAATCTCCCTAAAGTTAGAAAGGAAACAGCCAGAGAAAGACAAGAGCGAGAAAATATTTCTAAATTAGTTGGTATTTTGAAATTTTCCACATTAGTAAAAATACGCAAATGTGATAAGTTTGGTTGGTGTAAATTAGAAGAAACTGGATATTTTGTTAGACGAGATAATTTAAAAGCATTAGATGTAGAAAATATTTATATGGTAGATGCAGACGATACTAGAATGTATAGGGTAATACCAAGAGATGTCAATAGCTACAATAAAATAGGAGACTTGAGAGTAGTTAGATTGTATAAAACCGAAGATGAAAAGGCTAAATCTGACTATAGACGAAAAATACGAAAGACTTATTGGTTTGGTTTTGATGTTGGTTATGGAGTAAGTAGCATTAGTATGACAACAAATGCTAATAATATTGATGTGCAACTTACTGATGAAGCTAAAGCTGTTAATGGGGGTGCAAAGTTTGGTTTTGATGGGGGATATTCTATAACCGATACTTATTCCTTAGCTGCATCTTTTGAGAGTATGAGCTATGGCTCTTTGGGAACATTAAATAATTTTGCAGTAACCGCTTATTATAGACAGCCAATAAACAAAAAAATATCTGCTAATATTGGTGCTTTGATGGGGGCTTCTTTTTTAACATGGCACACGGCATTGGATACTTCATCTCGAAATTTTCCGGGAGTATCGGCTAGTGGGTTTCATTATGGATTAGATGCACAGCTTGCTTATAATATTAATTATGATTTTGAAGCATACGGCTCTTTGAAATTATATTTAGATAAGAGAACAACAATCTCTCCTGTGACCAAAATTAGTTTCACTAATAGCCCACCAGTCCTGGTATCTTTTGGTGTAAGGTATTTTTTCTAGATGTTTATATTGCTAAAAACAATCACTCGTATGCTAAATATCAAGCGTAGAGTTGCTCTTGTCGGTCTAAATATTTTTGCATCTATATTTTTTCTTGGTTGTTCTTTTGGTGATGGTATTTTTATTGTAGGTGCAGATGTTAGAACCATATTCGGTGATGTGCAAAAGGGGTATGTTCTTACCGGAACTGTAACAGTTTATAATAAATTGGGCGATATTTTAGGCACCACACCTTTTATAGATGCATCTGAGTATACGATACATGTTCCTGCATATAGTGGTTCTGTAAAAGCAGTATTAGATATTGAGTCTTATATAGATGAAACAACTGGCAAAAGAGTTAATTTAAATAATGTAAGACTTATTGCTTTGGGAGTGGTTGATTCTTTTAATAGACGAGTTAATATATCACCAGTTACACATGTTGCATATGAGATTTTAGGTGGTGATGATCTTGATTTGCCTTTTATTCCTGTATCAGATATTACAGCTAACAATTATGAAGTTGCAAAAGCTTTAGGTATGGGCAGGGTAAATCCTACTACTGATGATATTGTTGTTTATGATCCTTTGCATCCTAATCCTGGCAAAATCACTTCACATGGGGGAGTTTTATCAGCACTTGCTGTGCATATTGGTATAAGAGATTCCGACTATAAAACAGAAAATGTTGATAAAATTTATCAAGCAGTAGATGGCTTGGTAGATGCAATAAGAAATAATCGTGGCTCCTTGGCGCGATCTTTTATTGAGAGCGGATTAAATAGCTTATCATTATCTACTGCTGATGCTAATTTAACATTTCTACCATTAGGCAGGTATGAGAGTAAGCATGGTCTATTAAATAATTTTGTAAATTTACAACCAAGCTCTGAGGGATTGGCTGGACGAATTGTGGTTAAGGGTGTAAGTGGAGAAGTTAAGGTATATGTTAAGCATGGATTTGTAGGCAATAAAAGACTCTCTACTTATACTCTTCCTCCAGGGGATAGCGTCTTGCCTATTTTTTATAAAGCTCCTCCTGATGCTGGAATGAAATACAATGTTGTTGTATATGTTGGTGGTGACCCATTAACATTTAGTGTTTCTACAGAACCCAAAAACATAAAGAATATTGTTTCGTATGCTGCGACAGATGGTGTTAAGCCACCTTCGTTAAATGCAGGCGATTATCTTGATGCTGGTGTTGATCCTGCTTCTCTTAGAGATGTTGTTTTAAGTGATGCTTCGCATTATATAGCTACTGCTGATGCTGCTGATGTTGCTTCTGCTTTATCGGTAGAATCTGTTTTAGATGTTATAAGATATGCACAAAAAAGAGGCAAGGTAGCAGGGAAAAACATCCCTACATTAGATGATTATCAGTCATTAAATGTTTATCCAAAAGCTAATATTTACCCATATGTTCTTCCTGTAGATATGGTAAATTCTATTATTTTAAAAACCCCGGCTAATACTTTAACCAAAGATAAATTGCGAGATATTATTTATTCAGTAAATAGATTAGAAGGAGCGATACTTCAACAAGAATCTAGTTTCTTAGGTGCATTAACAGCCAGCGATTTAGATGCTTTGGGGCTTAATCCAAAAATATCTGATGTGAACTTAGGTTATTTTGTGCCAAGGTTAAGACTTCTTCCTCGACCTGGAATTACTGATATAGATAGCTTGCAAAAAGCATATAATGATTTTGTTGATGGGTTAATTAATATATCCAAGTATGCAGAAAGCAATACGGCGACACATAATGCAACAAATGAGGGGTTATCGCAAAAAGACTATACTAATTTGGGCATTAAAACCCAAGCGCCTATTTTTAATTCATTTTTAGATAATTATTACATTGATGGCGCTAGAACTTCTACTCCTGATAAGGTTTTTGCGATAGCTGACTCTATCAGAGATATTTTAAATACCACTAAAAATGTTACATCCAATGATCTTAAAAGGCTTGGTATAGCCCCAAACATAGTTGCAATAACTTCAGATGAGTTATCGCTTTTTAATTCTATTATAAATTCTTTACCAATTGAGGATAAAAATACTTATGAAAAAATAAAAAACATATATAAAACTTCTTTAAATATAATAAGTATGGCCACCCCACCTTTGCATGCGGGTAGTGTTAGTGTGGAAAATTGGCATAAAATTCGCATTAAGCCAGAAGTGATAGATGTCCACATTCCATATTTAGAAAAGCTAATAAGAAAAGCTAATAGCCCATCTTCATATAACACCAAGCCCAAGTTAAATGCAGCTTATAGTCAATTACTTATTGCAGCAAATAAGATTATAGATGCAGCTGAGCTAAATAGTGCTGATAAATTGGTTGTAGCAGATTTTGAAGATGCTCAAATAGATAATATGACAGCAGCCTTGCTCCCTAAAGTAGCTACATATTTAAATAATAACCCAATTGACGGGAATGCGGTACGCACACTTAATAAACTACAAGGTTTAGTAGATAGTGTTGTTATGATTCAAAATGGAGAACCTTTAAGCATACAAAATATAAGCAACTTAGGAATAGGCGGTATTGATTCAATCAATAAGCAATCTTTATTTAATAGTGCAATTAATCGTCTCAATGCAAACGAAACTCTTAAAAATACATATGATAAGGTTGCTAAAATAGCAAATACAATAGCAAATATTATTGGTGTTGCTAATGGCGATATTGAGCCAGAAGATGCTAATGTCACAGGTGCAGATTTTGCCCAGCTTCAAATTAATCCACCAGTAGATGCACTAAATAAGGATGCATTTTTGTATGCACTTAAGGCATATGACCCACAAGATGCAAATACTATGAAAAAATTAGATGATATTTCTAAGGCTATGAATGACAAAATGTTGACAATTGCACAAGCAGCAACAGCTAATATATCTTTAATAACATTATCATTAAATGATTATTCATTAGCCGGTATTGTCAATGTGAAGCATTTGGCGCTTGTTAATTCGTTTTTGGATGGTGATATAAATGAAACTCATATCCCTAAACAAAAACCATTGCAAGATATTGTAAATATTATCAATACAATACCTACAAATAATAACACCATTAATAAGAGAAATATAAAACTCTTGCGCTTTATCCCGATATCAGATACATCACAAGATGGAGCTAATCTTTTTTCTGATATTTTAAATGATTATCAGACACAAAGAAGCAAAGATAGATATGATAAAATTAATACAATCTTTCAAGTTGTAGCCAAAATTCATAAGATAGTAACCGGCTCTTTGTTGCCAAGAGATAGTAACGGTAAATATGCTCTAAGCGTTAATGAGCTTAATTTATTAGAGCTTGATACCCCTATTACTAATGATTTTGTTGGCTCTTTTTTATATAGGCTTTCAGGTGGTGTAGGTAAGGATTTTGACACAAAAGTAGAATTGGAGGCTTTAATATCAGACATTCAACAATCACTTGATATTATTAAAGTAGTAGCTGAGCGAAATACTGCTACATTTTCATTTCCAACAGCTGCTATTTATCAAAAAGCAGGAATAGATCTTGTTGGCATTTCACCAGCGCATATGGAGTCTTATTTAAATAATGCTTTTATACAAGGCAATCAAACTGATACACCCTTAAAGGTTCAAATTATTGTTGATCATATTTCAAATATTATTGATAATAATAAGAATATAACAGAAGATGCAATTGGCAAGTTAGGGTTTGGTGCTTTAAGCGGCATAAACCAAGCTGAAAAATTAAAATTAATTAATGATGTCTTAAACACATTCAATGATGTGCGCTATAAAGATACATATCAAGAAGTTGGCAAAATAATTACACAAGTTGAGCCCCTAATGCAAGTTGCTAGCGGAGATGCTGAGCCAGAAGATGTTCATTCAAGATTTAATGCCACTTCTTTGGATTATTTTCATTTTAATGATGCAATTACAAATCCAAATACTCTTGCTTTTTTGCACAGAGTTAAAAATGCCGGTTTAGCTAATGTCCAAACTATGGCAGAATTGAACGATTTGGCTACTAATTTAACAACAATAGATTTAGACCTTGTTAAACTTAGTGCGGGTAGAAGCTCAGGAAATGTTGAGCCAAGACTTTTAGAAGATATATTTTATACAAGTGCTGGAATACTACACCCAAAAGCCAATTTGCTTAGCACATATTTGTTTTCTCCTTTAATTGATAGGGCATCGGTTGATGATTGGAGCAAGATTAAAACCTTTGCATCTGCAATTTATCTTATGATTAACAATCAAACGAATATAACTGATAGCGATATGAGCGTGGCTGGTATAGAGCCACTTGATACTGATGATAAGATGTCCTTGTTTAATACTGTTTTAAATGATGGTGGAGATGATATACAAAGAGCAAATTATACATATGATGTTGTAAAAGTAATTAGAGATAGTGTTGATAAGGTGCAAAATTTAGCAAATGGTGCAAATTTAACCAATGCAACAACATTAACAGCAGATGATTTAAATAAATTAATGCTTGATAGCACTGTTGCCCCTGAAAATATGCCTTCTATAATTTTACTGATTGCCCGTAAGGGTGCAGATGAAGTAAACACATGGACTAAACTTAATGATATTCATAATTTTTTATTAATATCCTTAGATAAATTTGTAAAAGCAGCTAATGCAAATGATGCAGATCGTAGATTGATATTAGAGGACTATCAACATGTGGGTAATTTTAATATTACTCTTAAAACAGTTGATTTTGTTAATGATTATTTAAACAGTGATTTTATTATTGGTGATTATGTAAATAGTAGTCAGGGCATATTTGATTATGTGCATTCTGCTCGCATTGTTCAATCTATACAAGCTCCTTATATTGCAGAGTCTTTAAGTGAGAATATTATACATAGTAAATTTGGTTTTGATAGGCCACCAGCACATTTTGCATTTGCAAATGATACAACATATGAAATGTTGTTATTTAATTCTTTTTTAGATGAACTCTCAGAGTCTAACAAAGATACATATGATAAATTACAAAATATATTCAATATAAACACACAGCTACATACGATAGCACGATTTCCTGTTTTTGATAGAAATTTAGACGGGCTTAATGTTAGTTCTTTATATGATATAGCCATTACACCAACTATTGTTCAAGAAAATCTTAGGGGATATGGTTTTGTAATTTATAAACACAGATTCGCATCGATTGTGCATTATGATAATTTAACTAAGTTTGCCAAATTGCAATTTGATGCTCTTGCCAAAGTAGTAGCAGCCAAAAGAGCCAATAATGGTTCACCAGTGGTTTTAGATGACTATAAAGATATAGGAATTGAAGAATTTGGTAATTGGCCTAGGGAGATTGTTGCAAACTCTACGAGTAGTTATTTGTATAATCCTAATTTAGATGTACCATCAGTAGAAAATGCAGATTCATTGCAAGCAGTAGTAGATCAGATACTTATTTTAGATAATACTTCAAAATCTATAGATGAAGCAGGGTTAGATGTATTAGCTTTGCCATTTGTTAAAGGGGATTCTTTAGCATTATTTAACTCAATTGTAAATGATGATAAAGATGATAATAGATCTTTTTATCAAGATTCTAAAGTGCGATTAGACTTTATACAAGTAGCAACTGCTTTGGTAGATTCGGTTGCAGCAAATTTAAGTTACAAAGATGATTTAAGTGGTTTTGCCGGCGTTATTGATTATGATATTATAAATGTTTTAGACCTTAACCCTCCAATTGAGCATAATAATACAAACGCTTTTATTTTGATGATTGATAACACTTACCCTATGAGTGAATTAAACAACAAGTCCGCATTGAACAATATGTCTCAAACTATTGCTAGTGTTTTAGATGCCATTCAAAAAAGAGCTGATGGTGCTAGCGGTAGTGCAAGATCTAATATTACTGAAGAGAATTTGTCCTCAGTTTATATTGGACCAAAAGATCCTAATATCGCAAGAAGTTTTGATGGCTATTTAGTTGATACCGTGGGCACATTACCTAATGTAAATCATTGTATAGAAAAATCTGATGTCCCTAATTTGGATACGGTGCAAGATTTATATACTATTGTTGCTAATATATATGAAGGCAGTGCTATGCCAAGCGATAGTGAGCTTGCTAGTTTGGGTATTGCAGCACAATTTCCAAGTTCATATTCAACACATGCTCAACATTTATTTGAAGATGTAATACTTACTCAAAAAGCCACCACAAAAGATACATGTCAAAAAGTTAGTAATATAATGGAGTCCTCTATTAAATTTACAAAATTTTCTTTAGCTGATACAAATATTAATACATCAAATATTTCAGCAAAGGACTTTGCTAATTTAGGAATTACTAGGGTTATTGATAGTATTGTTGTTCCTATGCTTCAGTTTATGGATACCCAATTATCATCTCTTAGCGCTTTACAAAGAGGGGAAAAATATGACACCGTAGCTGAAATACAAGAGGTTGTTGATATCTTTTTTGGAAAGATTTTCTTAGATAGCGATTGGGATACGGGATATAGCTCACAAGATAATATAACCAAACTTGTTTATGTAAATATGACAACATCCAAAATGCCTAGATATTTACATTTTAAAGTGGGCGTTAACGGATTAAGTTCTGATCCGCAAAATGAACATTTTTCAGAAGTGGGAAGCACTGCTATATCTCCAATTCATTTTGCAGGAATAAGATTATATGAAGGTGCAAATAATATGTCATTGTTTTTTGCTAAACCAGACGGCACATTTATTGATACGGGAACGCTTGGTGTTTTTTATTTAGACACTATTAAACCAAATATAACAATTTCTACAATCTCTGGTGATAATTATATAAATCAGTATGAACTTTCTAATGTTATTATAAACGGAACTACAAGCGGAGCAGTAGATAAGGTTTTTAATAATGGCTCATTTTATAAAGGCGTGTTTAACCCTAATGTAACAATTACTGGGTTATATGATTATTCTTTGGTGGCCGGCATTGACCAAAACAATGAAAACTGGTCGTATACTATAACCGATTTATTGAGCAAAGTTGTGAATGATAATAATAAAACACGAAACTTTACCATAAAGTTTAATGTAACCGATTTAGCTGGCAATGTTAGAAGTGTTTTTAAGAATGTAACCATAGATGTAACTGCCAAAATACATGCTAATGATATTACTGGTTTAAATACATCAATACCAAATGGCATAAATAAAGCAGATGTTGCTTCTGGACCTATTTTAATATCAGGTGATACGACAGATGTAGAGTCTAGTCAAAATTTAACTGTTGATTTTGTTTATCAAGATGGGACATTAGTATTTAGTAAAAATGTTTCATTGCAATCTGATGGAACATGGGTTACATATATTGACTTTAATGATACAGCATTTACACAAGATGGCGTTTATACAGCTAAATTTACAATATTAGATGTGGCAAAAAATATTGCAACATATCAAATGGATATAACAAAAGATACTTTAGCACAAATTAATATAACATCAATTTCTGTTGATAATATTGTTACAATTGTGGATGCTAAAAGAGCAACTTTAAGAGGGGTAACCGATTTTATTGATTTTGGTGCTACTTTTGATGTGTTTATTGACTCTGATAGTGGAAATCCACCTATACGATTAACAAATAATGCAATTGTAGATGCAAATCCTGTTGATAATGCAAATACAAATGGCAAATGGCAAATGGATATTGATATTACGAGTTTAATAAACAATAACTCAGTTAGTGTAAATTTAACAACGATTAATGTTAGCATTAAAGATAGTTTCAATAACCCTGCTACTTTTGCAATAACTGCTCTTTATGACCCACATTTTCCATCTGTTGTTGTAAATCCAGCTGATCCAACAGCCTTGCTTTATATCAATAATGAGGGCAAAGCTAATTATAATATAACAGGGTATGTTGAAAATATTCCAGTTGAAAAAAACGGAACAACAGTAAATTTATTGGTTACGCAACAAGGTGTCCCAAAGACAGTAAGCAAAACAGCGGTGCTTTATAGCGTTGCGGTTAATACAACAACCAATCAATATGGCTCGGGCAATATTGAGTTTAGCAATTTAGATTTAAGTGCTTTTAGAGATTATACAAGTGTTAATGCATATGTAGTTTTTAATGTAAGTTTGACCACTAGAGGCGGTGTTTATACTAGCGATGCTCAAAACGCCATTAAAGATACCATAGCTCCTACTGTTAATATAACCGTAAATGATTTATATTTAAGCATAGATGATAATTTAAGCAATATTAATTTTGCATTTTCAGAACCAATTAAATTGCTCAAAAATTCAACAACACCAAATGCAGCCATTGCAAATTGGTCATTAGTTCCAAATACAAATTCATTAAATTATACTGCTCAGGTTATTGCTAATTCATTTGCCAAACAAGAAATACCAAATAATACAATTATGTTTGATACTTCATCGCTTGAGGATATCGCAGGTAACCCATTATCTCAAAATGTATTTTCTAATAATTTTATTATAGACACTGTGCGACCAAATGCAACAATTAATGTAGCACCAATAGATCTTAGAGCAGGCAATTTAATAACTGACCCTAATATGGTAGGAGAGGTAAATTATACTTTTACCGAGGCAGTTAATTTAAGTATCGATAATGTTACATTGCCTAATAATTTAAGAATTACACCACAAAATGCATTAACGCTACTAACTCCTGATATGAAGAAATGGAAAGGAAATATTTATACTAAAAATGATACATTTAGACAAGCAGTTAATATCTCTTTAAATTCTAATAATTGGACTGATTTAGCAGGCAATAAACCATATGCTACTACCACATATGATTATTCTAATACTTTTTATATAAATACAAAACGACCAGAAGTTAAAATAGTTATTCAAAATGATACAAATGGCAATGAGCAAACTTTTATTGGCACACATGAAAATGTAACAATCTATTTGCAATTCACACAGGCCCCTATAACAGATATTTCTTTGGGCGCAGATAAAGCATTTACATTATCAGATATTGATGTAAGCCATGCAAATGGAACATTGCATGATTTAAGATTGGTTCAAAGTAATGTAGGAGCATATAATGGTTCTATTTATGCTGTTACTTTTGCTACAACACAATACATATATCAAAGAGTTAATAATATTACACTATCAAAAGACACATGGGTGGGTTGGACATTAAACAGGGCTGCTAACTCTTCTACTAGTGTTAATTTCGAGATAGATTCAATTCCACCATATGTAAATATAACTTATGTTGATGAAGTGGAAGATTCTGCTTTGTTAAAACAATATGGAGATGGAACAGGGCAGTATTTAACAGTGGGCGAAGTAGGGTATGTGAATTTTTCGTTTAGTAAAGAGCCTATTGGGTTTAATGTAGCTTCTGATGTTCAATTTGATGATAATCTTACTTGGACTCCAATAGACATAACAACAAACCCAAAAAACCTGCAATACAAAATAACACCTAAAGCTAATACCTATGCGTTAAGTAGGCGCTTATTTGTTGATAAAACTAGTTGGTATGCTCTACATAATCAATATCCAGATAATGGCTCTTATAGTGGGAATTTTAGTATAGACACTGTTGCACCACATTTAAATATAACTATGGAGTATGATTTATTAAACTTAGATAACCATACAAATGCAACTGTTACATTCTCATTTAACAAAAGAATAGGACTAGCAAATGATGCAAGCAACTTCACTGAGAGTGATATCATTCTTGATAATAATGTAACAATAGTTCCTAATACATTTAAACGGATAATCAACTCTACATATACAGGCGCTCAGTGGGATAGAGATGCATATAGTGTTGTTATTCTGGCAAATAATAACACAGAAGATTTATTCTCAAGCGTAAAAGTAGCTAATACATCTTGGGCAGATTTATCTACCAACACTAATGACACAGCTGAGAGCGCATCGCCTAATTATGTAGTAGATACCGTGCGACCAAATGTTACAATCACGCTTAGCAGGTCAGTATTGAGCCTAGCACAAAGCGACACCAACAAGGGCGTTATAACTGTTGAGTTAACAGAACCCCTTATTGGGTTTGATATTGAAAAAGCATTGCATATTGATAATATCACCTTAGATGCTAATTCTGTAAAAACACCAAGAACTAATACATATCAAGTGAACTTCACAGCTATAAATGGTGTGGAAGATTTATATAATAAGATTTATATAAACACATCTTCTGTTCTTGATACAAGATATAACTATATGCAAGATACAGCGTATTCTTATAATTATGAAATAGACACCATATTGCCTACTTTTGATGCAGTGATTGTGACTAACAAAACTATTAAATATGGTGCAAACTCAACTGTTTATTTTATTTTTAGAGAAAATGTAACCAACTTTGATGAGAGCAATATAAAAACTCTAAACGGAGATGTTGTTGATGTTAAAACTGTAAATGGTAATAAATATTACCACAACTGGACTGCTGTGTTTGTTCCAAATGTTAATATCACAAATGACACAGAAGTTACATTTATGATTGATAATTCTAAAACAAGCACTATTTTAGATCAGTTTAATAACACATTTATACCAAACAACATAACTATGGCTGGTATGTGGATTGATACATTTAGACCAAGTTTAGATATCACATTAGCACCAACAATTATTGGTTATAGATCATACGCAGATGTTAACTTTACATTCAATGAAGCAGTAAAAGATTTTGATGCAAATGATGTATGGTTTGATTTGTCTCACGAAAATGATAGCTGGTTAGGTGGCGCTGATTGGACAGTTGTAAATGCATCATTATATACAACTAAATTTAGATCAGCAGATGAGCTGTTGGTAAGAGGCAATATTAGTGTGTTATTAAATTCTACTTGGACAGACTTAATAGGCAATACACCTGTATTTAAGTCTGTTTCTAATAATTATGTTGTAGATTCCGCATTTCCTAAGATTGTAAATATTACTCTTGATGAATCGGTGTTAAATATCACAAATAATGCAACACAAATTAAAATTCAATTTAATAAACCATATGTAATAGGATTGGATACAGCCTATGCAAACGGCGAGATAAATGTTTCTGGCGGATTATTAAGCAATATCAGCTTTGTTGGTGGCGCAGTTCCAACTCCATATAGCCCATTTGCACAACCACCAGTTACATATAATTGGACAGCTACATTTACAGCTTTTGATTTATTGCCAAATGCAAGCTTTATTGATATTAATTTAAGCAAAACTAGCACAATTAAAGATCAAACAAATAATGAATTTGTTAAAACACAAACATTTAGATTGCCAATATGGATAGATACGCTCCCACCATCATTGAATATAACCACTAATGACACTATTGTTATCAAAGGTCAAGAAGCGCTACTTACATTTATATTCAATGAAGAGCCAAAAGACTTTGATATAACAGATATTACAACGGCATTTAACACACAATTTGGTTCTTTCTCTGCACTTGTTAAGTCATCTACTCAACCATTTGTATATACAACAATTTATACTCCAAATGCTGATACAGAAACTAAAAACCACATTATGACATTTGATAAAGCATTATGGAGTGATTTAATTTTAAATGAGGCATTGGTTAATTCAAGTGTTACAATACCTGTCATAGATACAAAGCAACCAAAACTTCTTAATGTGTCTTTAGAAAAAACATATTTAAAAGTTCAAGCTAATAATAAAGCACCACAAGTAAGTAAATTGTATCTTACATTTAGTGAGAGTGTTAATAATATAACAGATGCTAATATATACTCTAATAATGGCGTCATAGACAATATCGTTGTAAATGCAACTAATTCTAGTATTTGGGTAGCTAATTTTACACCATATATGAATATAAGTTTTGATACTTCTATTGATGTGATAATAAATAATACAAATAATATAGAAGATGACTATCAAAACCCTTTAGAGCCTAATCAAAATATAGCATTAGATGCTGTTAGTGTGGATACATTATTGCCTATGGTTATTAATATATCCTTAACCCCAGCTACTGATAATAAGATTATTTATCATGAAAACGAAACATTTATTATAACATTTAGTGAAAATGTAACAGGGCTTAAGGCAGCGGATATATCCGCCATAAATGGTAGTGTGGTGTTGGTAACATCTTCTTCTTCAATGACTGATACATGGGAGATAGTATATACGCCAATTGATGATATTGATTATATGTCCAATGTTCCTTTTACTATACAATCAAGCAATGATATTTTAGATATGAGGAATAACACATTTAGAGACACATTTTATAAAAATGTAAGCATAGAAGTTGATACTCTAAGACCAACTCTAACATTGAATGTATCAAGAGCTACACTTACAGTTGATAACATAAGCACAAATATTTCACTTTTATTTAGTGATAATATTGACGTAAGCACTTTAAGTGTGGCTGATTTTGATTTTAATCAATCTGTCGGTGCTTTTACTACTCCTATGACTCTTGTGGTTGCTAATAATACTTTTAGGGCAGAATTTAGTGCTTTTTTAAATATCGAAAACCATGTTAATATTTTAAATATCACAACAAATAAATGGTTAGACAAATTAGGTAATGCTCCTTTTGTTAACTCTTCTACGCCAAGTATTGCCATAGACACTCTGCCACCAAGTATTACAGATGTTAGTGTGGAAAGAAACCTTATAATTTTTGGTGAAAACACTTCATTTAATGTTACATTTAGTGAAAATGTTAGCAATGTGAATGCGAGTGATTTCTTTACACCATTTGGAAAAGTTAGCAATGTGGTAGCTATAACACCACGACTATATAGTGCTGTATGGACACCACAAGACAATATTAGTTTATTAACAACTTTAAATATAACAATATTATCTAATGGCTCTATTGTTGATAAATATCAAAATAAATATACAGATAATAGCACTTGGGTGATTAATGCAATTACAACAGATACATTAAAACCAAAGATAGATGAATTGTATTTTGTTACCCCAACAAATACGACTTTGTATAATACAAGCAATATGAATTTATTATTAGCAGGCACACAAGCAACCATTAAAATGACATTTAGTGAGCCATCTAGGCTAAATGCATTTAATATTACACATGGTCAATATACACTTGTCTCCCCAGGCACACTAAGCACTCTTAGTGATACTTGGGAATTTACATATGTTCCATATGAAAATATATCTTTTGAGTATTTTACAACTTTTGATGTAAGCTCTATTACAGATGAGCGAAATAATACAATTAAAGAGCAAGAAATAAATGTAAGTATTATTATAGACACTCTTTTGCCTACTTTAGATATTGATATGAGTTCGTTATCTATATTGGGTGAGAATGCAACAAGTAATGTTACTTTTTCATTTAATGAAAATGTAAGTAAGTTTGATATAAATATTAATGGTGGAGATGATGTTTTATTATTTAACACATCAGATATTGTTTATAACTCAACTTACGCATTTGATAATAAGGCAGTAGCTCTAACAAACTTTACAGATGTAAATGGGTCATATTTTACTGCAACACTTACGCCTAAAAGTGATATTGTTCAAAGACATCAGTTTATTAATGTCTTAAATACTACTTGGACAGATAAATACGGCAACAGAGCTTCATCAGCTACTACAAGTGGTGAATATTTAATCTCAAGTATTACACCAAAAGTTGTTAATATCACAATGAATACTACAAAATTAATTGTGGGCGACAGTGCCAAAATGAATGTGATATTCAACACTTATGTTAGAGGCGTGTCATTAAATAACATAACAATGACAAATGGAACACTTAGCAATTTATCAGCTGAGAATATAGATGTTATCAATGGTGCTAACTACTCTAATAACTGGACATTTATTTATACACCAGATGAAAACATACCATTGCTTGATAATGTAACTATTCTTGTAGATAACACAAGTGCAACTATTATGGATGAATTTAATGTGACTCTAGGTCAACCACAAACACAGCTATTTGGCAATTTAACAATAGATACATTAGCTCCCACTTTAGTTAGTTTTAGTGCAAATCAAACCACCCTACTTGTTGGCGAGAGTGCTAACATCACACTTGTGTTTAGTGAAAATATGTCTAATTTGGCATTAAATAAAGATGCAAATATCAAATTTAGCGAAAACCAAGCAGCGATAAGCAACTTTGCTCCTATAAGTGCAAGTAATACAAGTGTATGGTATTTTACTATTACGCCAAATGCATCTATAGATGAGAGAGTTGCAAATGTATCATTGTTGGCAAACAGAACAGATGCAAAAGGCATAGCTTTAGCAGATGCAATATTTGATATGCGAGGTAACTTGTTTATCGAAAATGCTAGCAGAATTGATTTTATGTTTGATACATTAGCCCCTAAATTAAATGTTACATTAAATAATGCTTATCCGTTTAATGTTGTTAATGGAGATTATATGCTTAAATTTGAATTTAGTGAGCCTATTACTAATTTTGAACTTAGTGATATTAATATGACAAATGCAAATGGTTCATTAATATATAATTTAACCTTCCCTGCACCACCAACACAGTTTGCTACTAATGATATGAATAGGGTGTATACTACTGGGTATTCTCCAAGGTCTGGCATAGAGACTAATAATTCTAATATCTCTATTTCAAATACGGCATGGAGCGATAGATTAGGCAATAGAGCAAATGTTAGTTTTATTGCAACATATGATATTGATACAAAAGCACCAATCATAGTTGGTATAAGCTTATCAAATTATGTAATTAGATATGGTGATATCGTAACTGCTTATATAGAATTTGATGAAGATATTTATCAAAATGGATCATCTAATATTATAACTTTATCTGATAATTTATCTTTTGATGGTGCTACAAGTTCAAGTGTTGCTATTTTGGCAAAAAATATAACATTTAATTTTAGAGTTGATGATAATATTGCATCTAAAAACAATATCACTTTGAGTGTTTTACAAGATAGCATTAAAGACTATTATAATAATACATATCTTGCAGACAATAGCACTCTTATAAATGTTATGTTAGATACTCTATTGCCTTATGTGAGTAATATTGCATTTAATGATACAAATATTAA